>NZ_MDGQ01000001.1 GCF_001747105.1 Roseivirga misakiensis
CGGTAGACCGCAACGATTTTCAACAAAAGAACACCGGCAAAACCAGACAAGTACCAACCACCTAGGGCTATGACGGTAATAGAAAGACAACTGGTTGAGCATTTGATCTCAGAGTTACAAGGTTCCACATCAAGCTGGCAAAACCAGATAAAACAAAGATATCCTAACCTGACGGCCTACGACCTCCGGCTATGCACCTACCTGAAGGCCAACCTATCGACCAAGGAAATAGCTACGCTACTCAACATTACCCCCGATAGTGTGAAGAAAGCTAAGCATCGATTAAGGAAAAAGATGAATATTCAACCGTGGCAGAGTTTTGATGAAGCTTTCAATACTTAAGCAAAACTCATAAGTTTTTACTTACAAGAATTGATTTTTCGCAAGTCCCGAAAAGTCCCCAAAAAGTCCCTTATCTTAGAAATTTATTCGAGTAATTCGGGGACATGAAACTAAGACTACTTATTACTCTTTTGATACTAGCTTTTGCCTTTAATCTAGTGGCTCAACAAACAGATATTGGTAATCTAGAGGACAAGTACGACCAGACTGAAGATCTCGACATTAAAATTAAGTTAATGAAAGAGCTAATCCAGCTTTATCGAAATTCAGGAAGTTTCCAGGGGACTTATTTGTTTAATGACTTTACGAATAAACATTTACAGGAACTGAATCCAACTCAGAAAGCAAAAACTGCTCTTATTGAGGCCGGATTTAGATATGGGAGAAACGAGTATGCGACAACATTAGATCGTACTTATTATGCAAGGCGACTGCTTTCCCAAGATTCTGCCAAATACGTGCATGAACTCTTTGAAATATACAACCTTTCAGGTTTGGCCAAGTCTGAATTGGGAGAATATGATAGTGCCGATTATTATCAAAACAAATCTTTGATTTTAGCAAATAAACTAGATAGTGATGAGTATAGAAAGCTGACATATGTTGGTTTAGGGACTAATTATTGGTATAAATCAGATTACCGAGCGGCAAATGAAGCCTACTTTAATGCATTAGACTACTCTAAGTTGGTTGGTGATTCAATCGCGATAGCTTACATAAATCAGTATATCGGAATTATGTATGAAAAACTAGGCGAGTACTCAAAGGCCATGGCAAATTATCAAGTGACCCTAAAAGTTTATGAATCCAAGAAACTCAAAAATAGACTCCCTAACATTTATACCAACATTGGTGTACTTTACCAAAAAGTAGGGGACTACGAAGCGTCACTTGAAAATAATAATAGAGCCTTCGAAATTTTTAAGCAGTGGGGAGATTCTCTAAGAATGGCGACCTCATTACTTAATATAGGAGCTGTGAATATAGACAAGGGAGACTATGGAAAAGCGCTAAAGGCGCTTTTGCAGGCATATGAATTTCAGAAAGATAGACAAGGCAATAATGGCCTTCAAATCACCCTTGCTAACATTGGTTTAGCCTATGAAAGACTTTTTAAACCAATTGAAGCAAAGAAGTATTATTTGGAGGGTCTTGAAGTGGCAAAAAAATTCGAGGATAAGCGTGAGATTATAAGAGGCTATCATCGAATGGCTGGTTTATTGAGAGAGGAAGGTAAATACGGTGAGGCTTTAGAATTTGGACTTCAGAGTCTTGAACTTTCAGAAGAACTAAACGTCAAAGAAGCGCTATCAACGACGAATTATATTTTATTTACGATTTACCGTGCCATGCAGCGTTTTCAATTGGCGCTTGAGCACTATGAGGTGCATGTTGAAATTGAAAAGGAATTATACAATGAGTCTAGTAAGAACGAGCTCAATAATTTAAGAGCTAAATATGAGTATAACCTTCAAAAAAAAGAGCTAGAGAATAACAAGAAAGAAATTGAAGATCTCGGGAAAGAAAATGCGCAGTTAGAGACAAGACAAGTAATCTTACTGGTTGTGTTTCTTATACTACTCTTCCTTATCACCTTATTAATTATTTATAATAGAAGTCGTGTCAAACGAGTAAGGTTAGAGAGGGATTTGTCTCAAGAGAGGGCCGAAAATACCGAGTTAGGTAAAAGGCATCTAACTCATGAAATTGAGATTAAAGAGATCAAGTTGAAAGCCTACACAGAGCAGTTAATTCAAAAGAATGAAATGATTGCTGAGTTTAAGGATAAGGTTGATGAATATAAAGAGCGCCTTTCTAGAGCAAATGAAAACGAACTTTCCGGTTCGGCCATTCGCGTTGAAGGAAGATCAGGTAGTAGCTTAAGTTGGGATGAATTCAGGCTTAGGTTTGATGAGGTACATACAGGATATACGCAAAGGTTAGTTTCTAAACATCCTGATTTAACGAGTAATGAGATAGACGTGAGCGTCTTATTGAAAGTTAACCTTTCCTATAAAGACATATCAAGTGTATTAGGGGTTAGCTATGAGGGAGTGAAAAAATCGATCCAAAGATTGTATAAGAAGTTGGACTTTGAAAATGTAGATTTACTTAGAGCATATCTGATTAAGATTTAGCTTGTCCCATCTTGTCCCCCAATTGGAACGACTTGTCCCGTGATTAATTCTAATCAATCTGGCTAGAATTAGACATTAGTGCACATGAAAAGCACTATTCTTATTCTTTGCCTTATACTCTTCACGTCGACCACGTATTCGACAGGTGCGATGATAGCGCGCACTGAAATTGAATTTCCGAGTCACTTAAAAAGAACCGCGAGTCAAACTCCGTATTCATGGAGTGACTTAGAATTGACGAAATGGCCTGAAGAAATTACGAAGGAATCAATAAGTTCAAATCGCTCCTTCGCGCCTAGAAATACTATGTCTACTACTACTTTAGAGTTTGCGAGTGGAATTTCTGGCAGTGGTTCGACTTCTATGACATCAACAGAATTGGCCGGTCTGACCATAACTTTTACGGCCGCAGGAGGTAACATAAGCGCGATTAACGCCGGAGGATTGGGAGGGTCAACAACTGAAGTGGCATTTGCTTCCGGTCCTACAACTTCGATGACGGTCAGTTTTTCAGTTCCGGTTGATATTACTAGTCTTTTACACTTAGATCCAACTGGTTTTCCGGAGACGCTGACATTTACGCCTACAGGTGGTAGTAATAGTTCTGTTAATAGTTCTCATGGTGCCGGATCTGGAAATACCGTAAACTTAAATTGGACGGGTGTCACTTCCTTCACGATCACCGGTGCAGCTAGTTCCGGACAGTATGCTATCGACAAATTGCAATTGGCAATTGCTTCAAGCTCTGCTCCGGAAATCAATGTAAAGCAAAGCACTACGGACATTGTCTCGGGTGGCAATCATGCCTTTGGTTCAGTTCAGATAGGTGCTTTTAAAGACGTGGTTTTCACTGTTGAAAATACTGGGGATGCAGATTTAGATATTACCTCTATCACTCCTTCAGGAACAGGCTACTCTATTCAGTCGGGAATTAGTGCAGATCCAATTTCAGCTGCTGGATCGGCTACTTTCACCGTTCGCTTCCAACCTACCGCTACAAGTCAGGGAACAGGCAGTGTGACCATCGGTAATGACGATGCTGATGAAGGAAGTTATGTCATCAACTTTACAGGAAGTGCAACCAATGCCACCTTAGATATTACTGTCTTCTTAGAAGGGCCTTTACAATCTAGTAATACAATGCTCACCACCATAAGTGGATCAGTTCCTAAGGATCCGAATGATGTGTATTCGGCAGTTTTAGAAGAAACAGCTGTCTCGAGTTTACCTACAAATGCTGTAGACTGGGTAGAAGTAGAGTTACGCACAGGTACAGCAGCATCAACTAAAGTAGGTACGAACAGAGCAGGGATACTGAAGAATGACGGAACCATAGTAGATAAAGATGGGAATGCTTTTACGATGAGTCAGGTAGATGGTAGTGGATACTATATAGTGATCCATCATAGAAATCATTTGTCTGTTATGTCTAATGTAGCAGTCACGACCACCACAGGTACATATAGCTTCAACTTTACCACAGCTCAAGGGAACAGTTTCAATAATGGATCGATAGCTGGAGGGACAAGTAGGTTTGCCATGATAGGAGGAGACGCAGATGGTAGTGGAACTGTGGATGGCACCGACCTAAGCACATGGCGCACCAACAACGGAGCAGTGTACAGCTATTCAGGCAATGGCAATGCCGACTTTAACCTAGATGGAGAGATCAATGCGGTCGACCGCAATGACTTCCAACAGAAGAATACTAGTAAGACCAGACAAGTACCAACCACCTAGGGCTATGACAGTAATAGAAAGACAACTGGTTGAGCATTTGATCACAGAGTTACAAGGTTCCACATCAAGCTGGCAAAACCAGATAAAACAAAGATATCCTCACCTGACAGCCTATGACTTGAGGCTATGTACCTACTTAAAGGCCAACCTATCGACCAAGGAAATAGCTACACTACTCAACATCACCCCCGACAGTGTGAAGAAGGCCAAGCATCGTTTGAGAAAGAAACTATCAATAGATCCAACAGTGAATTGGGGAAACGCTTTTACTGACAGAATAGGTTGAACCTGGAGATAGAAAGGGCACTGGTTAACTTCTAGAATGTACAAAACATTAAGACTTGGGCATTTCTCGTTAATTAAGTAGAGTATATCGTTAGTGATCCATTGGGTATCGATAATGAAAGAAGGTACTTAACGGATCAAAAATCACATAATAGGATAAGGGGACAGTTTTTTAAATTGTCTTAATTTGCTTCTATGATATCCACTCAAAAGTCAATCATTCTTTCACTTCTTTTTTTCACCTCAATAAACTTAATACTGGCCCAACAAGAAAGAATTGACAGTTTAAAGCAGTTACTCAAGTCTGAAAGTCGAGTGCAATATCAGTTTAAGTTGTCTTATGAAATAGCTTGGGATTACCTCTTTATTAATTCCGACTCTGCATTTTGGTATGCAAAACGGTCAAATGAACTTGCCAAAAGCTATGAAAATGTAAGTGATCTGGGAGCCTCATATACTGCTATTGGGCATTCGAATTATGTAAAAGGGAAATATAATGATGCACTAGTTTGGTATGACAGTGCCTATCAAGAAGGAAAGAGAACGAACCATATAGAAAATCAATTAGCAGCTATCAACAATAAGGGCATTATTTATAATGTAACAGGCCAAAATGCTAAAGCCTATACCAACTATATGCAAGGGATAAAAATTGCAGAGGAAAACAACGTGTTGAATATGGCAGGAAACATGAGTGGTAACCTTGGTTCTTATTTTCAAAACAATGGAAATTATGATTCCGCAATTCACTACCATCAAAAGGCCTATGATCTCTTCCGGCAAGTAGGTGATGCTCAAAATCAATCTTTGATGTTTGTCAACATTGGGTCAGACTATTATTACAAGGCTGATTGGCCAAAGGCATTTTTGTATAGCAAAAAAGGAATGGAAGAAGCAGAAGCTATTGGTTTTGAGCGAGTTATTAATCTGGCTTCAACAAATATTGCCTTGATTTATGAAAAAATCGATTCTCCCGAAAAAGCAATAGAATATTTGACTCCTGTTCTCCAAAGTTATGTGGAGGCAGGAATAAAAGAATCTGAAGCTCTGGCTGCTTTTAACTTGTCCACATTTTATGAAGTACTAGAAGACTTTGATCGAGCCCTTGAATATGCTGAACAATCACTTGAAATTTATGAAAATAATAACTCCAAACAGTTATCAGGAACCTACGTGGTCTTGGGAAGAATACATTATAAGAGAGGGAATAAACCATTAGCATATGAATTCTTCAATAAGGCTAAAGTTGATGCCAAGAAGAAAAACAATAATCAAAGCCTCACCCTTGCCAATATTTTTCTCGGGAAAGATCACATCGAGAATAAAAGGTACCGAAATGCCATTGACATTTTATCTGAAAACTTACGCTTGTCAGAGGAGATAGATCTACCAGCAACCTGGGGAGAAACCTATGAGTTGCTCGCTATGGCTTACAGAAAGACTGGAGAAGTAAGCAAGGCCTACGACCATTTGGAAAAATCTAATTTGTTTACGGCGCAAATTAAAGACGAGGAAAGAACTAATGCCTTAGCAAGAAGTGCTATAGCTTTCGAAACAGAAAAACAAGAACAGGAATTAGTGCAGCTCAAACAAGAAGCGGTAATTTCCCAATTGCAATTAAAAGAAAAGTCCTATTACAATATGATGCTGAGTATAGCGACAGCTGTAGTTGTATTACTGGCACTAGTAATATATTTGTTTGCAAAGCAAAAGAGAAGAACGCTTTTACACAACAATCAACTGATAAAGGAGAAATTATTAAGAGTACAGTTGAACCCACATTTTATATTTAATGCACTTAATGCTATTCAGCGCTATATCTACTCAACTGATACCCAAAGTGCGAACCAGTTTTTATCAAAGTTTGCTAGACTCATGCGTCAAACATTAGAAAGTTCAACGACTGACTTTATTCTACTTTCTGAAGAAATTGAAATGCTGGAGGACTACCTGAGTTTACAGAATTTGCGTAAACCTTTTAAGTATAAAATTACGTACGACGAGAGTCTAGACCCTGAAGCATTGGCTATTCCACCAATGTTTGCTCAGCCATTTGTAGAGAATGCCATTGAACACGGTATTGGCAAGAATTCAGAACAAGCAGAAATACTTATACATTTTGCATTGGACAATGACATTGTCAACCTGACCATTAAGGATAATGGTGAGGGTATAGACAATGTTTCCGAAGCAAAATTGAAAACACACAAGTCACGTGCAACTTTAATTACTCAAGAGAGAATTTCTGTTTTAGGAAATAACCTGAAAAAGAAAGTTGCTTTTGAGGTTCAGAGCCTAAATGAAGGTACTCAGGTTATATTTCATCTACCATTTCAACAACTATGAAGGTATTTATTGTCGAAGATGAACACTCATCGACGCTCTTTTTGAAAGAAGTAATTAGCGACAACTTCCATGACGTTTCAGTTGTTGGCGATGCTGATAATATCGAAGAGGCCGCCAAGCTCATTAGGAAGGTTCATCCAGATTTGCTCTTGTTAGACATAGAGTTCCCTCATGGTACAGCCTTTGACCTAATCAAAGAGTTAAGTGGTACTGGTTTTATTGTCATTTTTATCACGGCGCATCAAAAATATGCCTTACAGGCAATTAAGATGAGCGCTTTGGACTTTATTATGAAACCCATCGATCCTTATGAGTTGATTCAGGCAATCCAAAAAGCAAAAGAAGAAGTCTCTAGAAATAACGATTTTGAAAGGCTTCAAGCGTTACTTCATAATTTAAATGAAGAAAAAGGATTGCACAAGGTTGTATTAAAAGATAAGGGGGGCTTTCATATTTTTAATATTCATGAAATTGTGAGGTTAGAAGCACAGGGCAGCTACACAAAATTCATGATTAAAGGTGGTCAGACCATACTTATCTCTAAGAATATCAAGGAATATGATGCCATGTTGAATACACATGGGTTTTTCAGGTGCCATAAGTCTCATTTGGTAAACATTAACTTCATACAATCTTACTCTCGTTATGCCGGAGAGAAGTTGTTACTAACCGATCAAAGTGAAATTCCATTGGCCCAAAGAAAAAAGGATCTTTTGATGAAAACGCTGAAGACGCACGCGCATATAAAATAACGCTAGTCGTTATTCAACCAAACATAGGCACAGATCAAACTTGCTTAGACACGTCAGTATATACTCCTAGGTTAGGGTGGTATGATAAAGTCTTTGAAATATGCTGATCAACAAAAATCGTTAAAACGAAAGACGTCTAAACTTTTTTTGTATTACCTCTTACCCTTTTTTCTGTCGTCTTCGCCGATTAATTTAACCACCGAAGGCCCAAGCAACATGACAATTAATTTTGATTCAGGCAGTTGGCCAGGAGTTGTGGTTTTTACTGGTTCAGGGTCCGTGGATATATCAACCTTTGACGGTAGTCATGGTCTAACATTTTCAGCTACCCTTGGCAGTGGATCGGATGCAGGAAGGTATAGAGTTGCTGGTGGATTATGGGAATTTGCCAGAACTTCAGGTTCTATTACCAGTGCGTCAATTGAGAGCAATGACGGATCTGAATTTGATTTGGAAAGTATATCCTTGCGATTAGGTGGTTCAGGCTCTTGTAGAATTGATGGTTTTCGGGATGGTAGCAGTTCGGCAGTTGCTACTACTACTGTTAGCACATCCACAACTTTAACTGCTTTTTCACTCACAGGCGTTTCTGGTTTTGATAATGTAGATAAAGTAACTGTTACTATTATTACGGGTGCCACTACAGTTATACGATGGGATAATCTTGTTTTTGGAACAGCCGCCGCCTCCGACACAGACCCCCCAACCTTCGACGTAGCCCCCTCAGCTAGTTCAGTCACCACTACAGGTTTTACAGCAGGGGCTAGCATCGATGAAGGAGGAGACATTTACTATGTAGTAGTAGCCGATGGCGCAACTGCCCCAACCCCAGCGAACGTGATTGCTGGCAAGGCCAATGGAGGAGGCTCTCCAATCGCCTCAGGCAGTGGCACTAACCTAACAGACCCTTTCACCCTTAGCTCAGCAGTAACAGGCCTTACGGCAGGTACAGCCTATGATGTATACTTTATCGCCAGAGATGATGAAAGCTCCCCAAATATACAAGCAACAGTCACTAAAGTAGATGTGACTACCCTAGCTCCAAGTTCACTACAAATAGCAGCCACAGTATTCCTAGAAGGGGCCTATAACGGTACCAACCTAAACACAGCCATCAATAGCAGCATACCAGCCCAACAACCCTACAATGGCGTAAATAGCCATAGCCAAACAACGAGTGTGAGTATACCAGCAAGTGCAGTAGACTGGGTATTGGTAGAACTAAGAGAAGCAGGTACAGCGGCTACGGCAACCAACGCAACCAGAAAAGGGTCAGCAGCAGGCTTTCTGATGAATGATGGGACGATCAAAGCGACAAATGGTACGAGCAACCTAACGATCAATCTGACAGGAAACACAGGGACCGACTACTATGTGGTGATCTATCATAGAAACCACCTACCAATCATGTCAGCCGCTGCGATAGATGGCTCAGGAGGTACACTGACGATAGACTTCACGAGCAACTCAGCGAACACCTACCAGACAACGACCGCCTTAGCAAGCCTAACCAACAACAAGTTTGGGATGCCATCAGGAGATGTGAATCAAGATGGCAGTATCAACAGCACAGACCTGAGCACATGGCGCACCAACAACGGAGCAGTTTACAGTTACTCAGGCAACGGTAATGCAGACTTCAACCTAGACGGAGAGATCAATGCGGTAGACCGCAATGAATTCCAACAGAAGAACACGAGCAAGACCAGACAAGTACCAACCACCTAGGGCTATGACGGTAATAGAAAGACAACTGGTTGAGCATTTGATCTCAGAGTTACAAGGTTCCACATCAAGCTGGCAAAACCAGATAAAACAAAGATATCCTCACCTGACAGCCTATGACTTGAGGCTATGTACCTACTTAAAGGCCAACCTATCGACCAAAGAAATAGCTACGCTACTCAACATCACCCCTGATAGTGTCAAAAAAGCCAAGCATCGGTTAAGAAAGAAGTTGACACTTCATCCCAAAACTAAGTTTATTACTGTTTTAGGGTAAAGATTTAAATCTGAGATTCATTCCAAATACTGTTTGCTAGCTTTGTTCGAGTGAATGAGGATTTGTTTTCACTGAATTTTTCGCTCTATGTTAATCTACTTTCAAGTCATTTACTTCTTTCTAGACGCGATTGGAGGCATAAATGAAGTCAGGCCTCGATGTATATTCATTTAGTAAAACAATTAGGTGGTATCCAGTTGTCTCTATTTATGAACCAGATGTCACTTTGTTTTTGCTTTTGAATAAACCTACCTCACCATCTTGGGGGACATGAAAATTAATTCTCTAAGTAATCCAATTCGATATGAATTTGGATTAATGGCCTTAAACTCGTCTTACTTGCTAGACTCCATAAGTCCCCATAAAGTCTCTTATATTAAGGTTTACTTAAAATCAATTCAACATATGAAATATGGAGTATTCGCTTTTTTAGTCGGCCTTACATATGCCTCCGAATTATCGGCTCAAGAAAATGACACAGATTTTATAGAGTCAGAGTATCGTATGGCTAAAGGTGATAGGAAGATTGAAAAACTTGAAAGTCTATTAACGATTTATTCAAATATATCTTTCGATAAAGCCGATTCACTTTATGCAGCATATTCAAATCAGAATTTGATAGAGTTGAATGAGTTTCAAAAAGCCAAAGTCAGCCTATTAGAGGCTAAACTCAAATATAACAGAAGAGCTTATTCATCGGCTAGAGAACTCGTCCATTCTTCTGAAACTGTTCTTATTCGAGATTCTAAAAAATTCATGAATGAATTGTTTAAAGTATATGAGCTTCACGGATTAATCAAAACTAGGACGGGTAAATATGATAGTGCAGATTACTATCTCTACAAGGCCCTTCAGATTGCTGATAACTTAGATAATGATGAATATAGGCGGGATATTAACAATGGTTTGGGGATAAATTATTGGTTCAAGTCAGACTTTAGAAAGGCTAATGAGGCCTACTTTGAATCATTGAGATATTCGGAAAGCTTAGCCGATACAATTGCCGTGGCTTACACCAATCGTAACATTGGTCTGGTCTATGACAGGCTTGGGGAGTATTCAACAGCTTTACAACATTATCAAATAACCCTCGAGATTTACGAATCGAGAAACCTCACGAATAGGCTTCATAGAATTTACAATAGCATGGGAGTTCTATACAGAAATATTGGAGATTTTGAGGCCGCGTTAGAGAATTATTACAAATCTTATGAGATAAGAGAAGAGCTAAAAGATTCAATTCAAATGTCGAGAGTGTTGCAAAATATAGGAGGTACCTACTTGGCAAAAGGCGATCATGGCCTAGCCTTGGAGGTTCTACTTCAAGCTTATGAGATTCAGAAGGATAAAGAGGGGAATAACGGGTTTCAGGTTACTCTCGCGAACCTAGGCCTAGCCTATGAACGACTTTTTAAACCGATAGAGGCTAAAAGGTTTTACTTGGAAGGTCTCAAAGAGGCTGAGAGACTTGGCGATAAACGCGAGATTGTGAGAGGGTATCATAGAATGGCACATATTCTATTAACCCAAGCAAAAACTGATCAAGCTTTAGAATATGGATTGAAGGCACTTAGTCTTGCCAAAGAATTGAATGTCAGAGAAGCACTTTCTATTGCTAATCATAATCTGTCTAGAATTTATAGAGCAAAGCAAAACTATGAGTTAGCGCTTGAACACTTTGAAGCCCATTCTGAAATCCAAAATGAGTTATTCAATGAGTCGAGTCAGGTAGAACTAAACGAGCTTAGGGCAAAATATGAATATGATATTCAAAAAAGAGAGTTAGCCGATAATGAACAAGAGATTAAAAACTTGGGTAATCAAAATGCGCTATTAGAAACCAGGCAGGTAATCCTATTAGTCGTATTTATAATCTTGTTCTTCTCAATAATCTTGTTTCTATTTTTTAATAGGAATAGAGTGAAAAGGGTAAAACTTGAAAGAGATTTATCAAAAGAGAGAGCTGAGAATACGGAGAAACACTTGGCCCATGAAATCGAGATCAAAGAAATAAAGTTCAAAGCTTATACAGAGCAATTGATTCAGAATAAAGAAATGATCGCTGGGTTTGAAGAAAAAGTCAAGAAGTACGAAGAACGACTGAACAAGGTTAATGAAACTGAACTTTCTGGTTCTGCTCTACTTGTCGTGGGCAGATCGGGGCGTAGTTTAAGCTGGGATGAGTTCAGACTAAGATTTGACGAAGTACACCAAGGTTACACACAGAGATTGGTAGCAAGGCATCCAGATTTGACAAGCAACGAACTAGACGTAAGTATTTTGTTAAAGATTAATCTTTCCTACAAAGATATTTCAAGTGTTTTGGGGGTTAGTTACCAGGGCGTTAAAAAATCTATACCGAGATTATATAAGAAATTGGGTTTTGAAAATGTAGATTTATTAAGGTCTTATTTGATGAATGTATAAGCTATCTCTACTTGTCCCCTTCACTGAACCACGTGTCTCCTAATTTATTCTCCTGAATTAGTCTATTAATGAAATATTAGTGCTTATGAAAAGCACTTCCTACATTCTCTGTTTTTTACTTTTTACTGTAAAGGCATTTTCTTCTTTTGCACATTACCATAATGTAGATTTTGGACCTCGCTTATTGGAGGGTGATTCCACTGGAACGTCATTTGAAATGACCGACTTCAGAACGGAACACATCGTTGAGCAGCCATTTGAAAATAAAATACCATTTAAGATTACACCCTATAGTCACATCGAAGGAAGTAGCGCTTCCGCGACCGTTGTAGATTTCAATTCTTCTGGTTTTGTTGAAGGAGCAAACCTTGGAGCGATTTACACTGAAGGTAATTTTCGTTTTACAACGAGTTCTACATGGATAGCAGATGCTGATTCAGGAACAGGAGGCAGTGCTGCGCTTTACATTACTTCCGGATCAGATCCAATCACGGTCACGGTAGAGACAGTGGACGGGACTGAATTGGATTTTCAGTCTTTTACACATATAGTTTTTTTTGGCACCATTACCGGTATAGAAGGCTTCAAAGATGGTTCTTCTGAAGGGACACAGACTACTGGTTTATCGGGAACAGTTACTCTATCTAATACTATTTTTGATAGTGTTGATAAGATGGTAATAACCCTAAATGCTTCAGGTTTCCCAATAGAAGGTTTCGACGATTTTACTTTTGGAACAGCAGTCGCCTCCGACACAGATCCCCCAACCTTCGACGTAGCTCCCTCAGCTAGTTCAGTCACCACTACAGGTTTTACAGCAGGGGCTAGCATTGATGAAGGAGGAGACATCTACTATGTAGTAGTAGCCGATGGCGCTTCCGCCCC
>NZ_MDGQ01000002.1 GCF_001747105.1 Roseivirga misakiensis
GCAGATTTCAACTTAGATGGAGAGATTAATGCGGTAGACCGCAACGATTTTCAACAAAAGAACACCGGCAAAACCAGACAAGTACCAACCACCTAGGGCTATGACAGTAATAGAAAGACAACTGGTTGAGCATTTGATCTCAGAGTTACAAGGTTCCACATCAAGCTGGCAAAACCAGATAAAACAAAGATATCCTAACCTGACGGCCTACGACCTCCGGCTATGCACCTACCTGAAGACCAACCTATCGACCAAGGAGATCGCCACCATCCTCAACATCACCCCAGATAGTGTCAAGAAGGCCAAACATCGGTTAAGGAAGAAGCTCAAGATGTATCCCAATCATACCTGGGGGGTATTCTTATCAGACTAAAGCTCATTCAAGCCTTGCAAATACTTGATTAGGTTTTGCTCCTTTTCAAGACCTAATTTCTGCCTTAATCTATACCTAGCGGTAGTAGCACTGCTCGCCTCAATACCGAGAAAGGAAGCTATTTCCTTCGTGCTAAAGTTAAGATTGACTAGCGCACAGATTTGTTCCTCTCTCGGGCTCAAGGATGGATGAAGATCTCTGAGGTTTTTATAAAAATTGGGATTGGTTTCTTCAAACTGTATAGTAAATAGTTCCAGCTTCTTTTCAGAGTTGATTCCCTCTTTTGCTAGTCTGATAAGTTTGGATAAGTCAGTGTTTCTAGAAGTCTGGATAATTTTCGTTTCTGTCAGCAACGAATCCAAAACCTGGTTTTTACGAGCGTCCTGTAAGGCTTTGGTCGTGAGCTGTCTATTCTTTTGTATTAACTCATCTTGAAGTTTTTCTGATTCTAATTCTTTAAGTTTCCGCGATGACTTGAGTTTTCTAACACTCAGCACCGCGATCAGCACCATAATCATGGCAATTGATCCAAATGCAATTGTCAGTAGCTCATTTCTGGACTTTTTCTCTTCAATTTCTATAGTTAGCAATTCGATCTCGCCTTCTCTTTTTTCTATTTCAGCTTGCTTATTCGCAGTTTCGATCTCAGATCCTAATCGAATTAAATCACCTCTTTTTTCTAAGTTTCTAAGACTATCTCTCAGATTGTTACTTCTTTCTAAAGCATCTAAAGCATTAGTTAATTCACCTATCTCACGATAGTACAAGTACTTCATGTATGATACCTCGGCACGCTGCTTTGGTCCCAAGACCATACTTGCTAACGAATCAGCTTTAACCAAATAATCGAGGGTCTCCATATGTTTTCCTTCTAAGTTTTTGAGCTTTACTCTCAAAAGAAGGTTGCTGAATTTTGGGAAGTTTCTTTCATTAATTAGGGCAAGACTATCCGATATATTCAAGTAAAAAAGGGATGAATCTATATCATTTTTCTCTAACCAAAGCTTAGATAGGTTATTGGTTATACTGGATATGTTTGCTGCCTTTAAACCTAAACTCTTCCCTCTATTGTATGCAGCGTTTGCAATGACAATAGCATTATCGAAATCCTTTTTTTGGTTGTATGCCCGAATTAACTCTAATTCTACTTTTATCGTTCTTGTTGGATTCCCTAATTGTTTTTCTTCTTCATAAACAGGTAAAAGTCGATTTATTGCTAGATCAGCGTTGTCAATCGCCGAATAGACTCTAGCAATACCTAATTGACTGTCTATTTCTACTGGTCTATAGTCCATTGCTGTGGCTATTTCGAAAGCTTTTTTATGCGCATCTAAGGCTTTAGGATAGTCATAAATATCAAAATATGCGCTCGCCATATTATTACTAATCACTGCTGTAAAGCCAGGCAATTGAATTCTTTCCATAGTTTTAAGCGCTTTGTCCCAATAGAAAAAAGCCGAATCATAAAGTAGATCATCATGAAAAAAACTAGCTCGATTTATATTCAGCCGTGCATTAAAGTAATCTGAATATTCATTGGTTTTTGGAGCTAATTCATAGCCCATTTTGAAATATTCATCTGCTAGTTTTGAATCTCCTTTTTCCCTAGTTGCTACGATTAATTCAATTAAGATTAACATTGAACGTACAGTGTCTCCTGAAACTAAGGCTTCTTCAAAAGCACCTTGATATGCGTTTATCGCTCGATCAATCTCTCCTTTAAAAGTATATGCTGCTGCCAAAGACTGTTTACTATTTAAAATGCCAAAAGAGAACTTCAGTTTCTCAGAGAGTTCAATGCTCCTTTCTAGGTAGAGTACCGCAGAATCTAGGTCTACCCTGAGATAGAAACTACCCAGACGTGACAAAACTCGAGCCCCAGCTGTATCCTCTTTGATATGTGGAAGTTGACTTAGTAAGGTATCAATGTTTTGTCTTCGTGTTTGTTGTGCTTGAGAGAAAACGCCTATCAATAAGAATAAGAGAACTATAATATGTTTTTTCATCTTACTGCTGAATAGTATAAACTCTTGATGGTTGGTGAAATAGAATCCTATAACTGATTCAAGCCTTGCAAATACTTGGTCAGGTTTTGCTCCTTTTCAAGACCCAATTTCTGTCTTAATCGATACCTCGCAGTGGTGGCGCTACCAGCCTCTATTCCAAGAAATGATGCGATTTCTTTTGTGCTAAAATTCAGATTTACCAACGCACAAATTTGTTCTTCTCTTGGACTTAAGGAAGGATGAAGATCTCTAAGGTTTTTATAAAAATTGGGATTGGTTTCTTCAAACTGTAGAGTAAATAGTTCCAGCTTTTTTTCAGAGTTGATTCCCTCTTTTGCTAGTCTGATAAGTTTGGATAAGTCAGTGTTCTTAGAAGTCTGGATATTTTTCGTTTCTGTCAGCAACGAATCCAAAACCTGGTTTTTACGAGCGTCCTGTAAGGCTTTGGTCGTGAGCTGTCTATTCTTTTGTATTAACTCATCTTGAAGTTTTTCTGATTCCAATTCTTTAAGTTTTCGAGCAGATTTTAACTTTCTAACTCTTAGAATAACCATCAATATGGCGATGACTGCTGTGCATATTAAGACGATGGTAACCTGAGCGTTTTTAGACCTTCTCTCGTCAATTTCCATTGTCAACGTCTCAATCTCACTTTCCCTTTTTTTGATTTGTGCTTGCTTGTTAGCTGTTTCTATTTCTGATCCTAACCGAATTAGGTCACCTCTTTTTTCCAGGTTTTTAAGACTATCTCTAAGATTATTACTTTTTTCCAGTGCCTCCAAAGCACTTGTCAAATCACCTACTTCTCTGTAGTACAAATATTGCATATAGGATACCTCTGCACGCTGTTTTGGTCCTAAAACGTTACGAGCCAGTGAGTCGGCCTTTTCTAGGTATGCAAAAGTTTCACTATGCTTTCCAGATAAGTTTTTATGCTTTGTTCTGAGAATGAGGTTTCTAAATTTTGAATAGTCTTTCTCGTAAAGATTCGCAATACTGTCCGATACATTTAAGTAAAACAGAGAAGAGTCAAGTTGATTAAGTTTAAGCATAATATCAGCCACTGTGTTGGCAGACCTCGATACATTGCCATCTTTGGCTCCAATTTTGAAAGCTCGCGTATAGGCCGACTTGGCATATATTAGAGCATTTTCATAGTCTTCTTTCTGGTAGTATGCATTAGCTAATTCCATTTCGACAGGTAACATTCTAAATGGATGCCCGTATTGTTTTTGCTCCTCATAAACTGGAATCAATGTTTCAATAGCCAAGTCAGCATTATCTATAGCAGCGTATACTCTGGCGATTCCTCTCTGTGCTTCTAGTTCAACCGGCCTGTAGTCAATCGCTGTGGCCAATTCTAGAGCTTCTTTATTTGCTTTAAGGGCATTAGGGTAGTCGTACAGGGCAAAATAAGCCGTTGCCATATCATTGGTGATAATGGCTCCATAAGCCCTGAAATTAATTTTCATCATGTAGTCCCGTGCTCTCTCCCAATAGAAAAATGCGGAATCATATTTTGCATAAGAATAGTAGAGTTTTGCATGTGTGATATCATAGAGAGAGATAAAATATGAGCTATCAGAATCTACCTTTGGAGCAAGAGCATAGCCCTCTCGGAGAATAGTCTTCGTTTTGAGTGAGTCCCCTTTTCTGTTCACATTTACCATTAAATCATTCAGTACATAAAGAGCCCCATAAAAGTTTTCGGTTGTGAGGGCTTCTTGATAAGTTTCTTCATAGATGGCTATGGCTTTATCAAGGTCACCAATGTATCCGTATGTCGTTCCTAGCCCCTTCTTAGTAGCTACAATATTTTCTGAGTACTCGAGTTTCTCTGATAGTGCTAAGCTCTTATTAAAAAAGAATAAGGCCGAATCAAGGTTTACGTCAATGTAGCGGGCACCTAGTAAGTATAAGATTTGTGCACCAGCTTCGTCTTCTTTTAGGGTTGGTAGTTTCTGTAAGAGCGTATCAATTTTAATTCTCCGAGTTTCCTGAGCATGGGCGTTGGAGGTCACTAGAATAATAAGCCCAGCTATTAAAAGTGCTAATGCAGTCTTTTTTGTCATGATGTGAAATTATAGAAAACAACATATTGTCTATATAAAATGTGTCCCCTTGTTTGCCATGTTCATTTCATGTCTATATGAATTTCAAGGGATTTGATACGCTAAAATACTTATTGCAGTAGTTCAAATTCTGTGATATATGCATCGAAAGTTATTGATTTTCAAAAGATTACTAGTGCCGTTCTTTTTTTCATTCCTATGTGTTCCTCTTTTGTATGCACAAGGCCTTTCTAAAGGAGATTTAGTCGTTGTGGGTTTTAATGGAGATGCTGATCCGGATGAAATCGCCTTATTGGCACTAGCAGATATTAGTACTTCGGAGACCTTTTACCTTACCGATTATCCTGTTACCAGTACTGGAGGGTTCACACTAGATGTCTCGAATGGAACGAATGGATCATTGGGTATAACTCCGACTTCAACCATTACCGCAGGCACTATTTTCACAATCTCAATTGCTAGTGGCACCGCTTCAGTTTCAGTATCGGGAGCGTCAGTATCGACAACAATTACAGGGTGGACGAGTACGAGCTCTGCTGCTCCTTCAGGTAATGCAGGTGATGCTTGGCATCTATTTCAAGGATCTGGACTGACAAGCCCAACTAATTTTATATTTGCTTTTGCAAATACTTCACCTCATAATTCTGTTTGGAATCCACTTTCGTCAGGAGGCTTTGCTAGTACAGAATCTTACTTGGGTAATGGCCTTACCAATGGGGTAAATGCGATTGATATCGGTGGCTCTAATCATACAGATAACCTTTACTACTCCGGTTCATTTGCATCGGGTACTGCCGCGGATATTCTGGCCAGAGTAGTGAATACAGGTAATTATACAGGTGACAATTCCACTACTTTTGACATTACTGTAGATGGATCTAGTGTTTTTAATGGGGGAGGGGTAACTAGCAATCCCGGTTTTACCATTTCTGGAGGAGCGCCAACCTCCCTTGCTGTAGCATCAACAGTATTCCTAGAAGGGGCCTATAACGGTACCAACCTAAACACAACAATCAACAGCCAAATCCCTGACCAACAACCCTACAATGGTGTAAACAGTCACTCCCAAAGTACAACAGGGACGAGTATCCCATCAGGAGCAGTAGACTGGGTATTAGTAGAGCTAAGAGAAGCAGGCACAGCAGCAGGAGCAGTAAATAGCACGAGGAAGGGATCAACGGCAGGCTTTCTGATGAATGACGGAACGATCAAGGCAACAGATGGCACCAGCAACCTAACGATCAACCTAACGGGTAATACAGGCACAGCTTACTATGTAGTGGTCTACCACCGGAACCACCTACCGATCATGTCAGCCAATGCGATAGACGGTTCAGGAGGAACGCTAACAATAGACTTCACCAGCAACTCAGCGAACACCTACCAGACGACGACCGCCCTAGCAAGCCTAACCAATAACAAGTTTGGGATGCCATCAGGAGATGTGAATCAGGATGGTAGTATCAACAGCACAGACCTGAGCACATGGCGCACCAACAACGGAGCAGCCTATAGCTACTCAGGCAACGGCAGTGCCGACTTTAACCTAGATGGAGAGATCAATGCGGTAGATCGCAATGATTTCCAACAGAAGAATACAAGTAAGACCAGACAAGTACCAACCACCTAGGGCTATGACAGTAATAGAAAGACAACTGGTTGAGCATTTGATCACAGAGTTACAAGGTTCCACATCAAGCTGGCAAAACCAGATAAAACAAAGATATCCTCACCTGACAGCCTATGACTTGAGGCTATGTACCTACTTAAAGGCCAACCTATCGACCAAAGAAATAGCTACGCTACTGAACATCACGCCCGACAGTGTGAAGAAGGCCAAACATCGCTTAAGAAAAAAAATCATCATGAGACCAGAAGACTCATGGGGTGACTTCCTTTTCAGGTACTAATCCTTTTTTGCCACAATAGAGCCCCATTTATTCAATGAATAAGAAAACTACTCAATTACCTGATGATAGAATTTAACTTAATCAGGACGATGACTTGTGTCCCGTATCATTCTTTGATTTAAGATAGGTCTACATGATTTGACGCTGTCAGGGGGACAGGTCTTGCTCTATTTTTACTTCAAGTTTATATATTGGGGGACATAGTTTAAGTAAATCCTTAATGAAAGGTTGTTTAACCGTATTCCTTTTCCTGTTTGTATTCATAAACAGTCAAGCGCAGATAAATGTCGATAGTTTAGAGTTGGTTATAGAGAAACGACCTGGTACAAGTCGGGTCGTTTTCTTAAATGAAACAGCTACTAAATTATTCAATCAAGATCCGCTGCTCTCCGAAAAATATGCTAATCGCGCACTTTCGCTTGCCAAAAGACTGGATTATAAAGAAGGTCAAGTCGAAGCTTTAACCGTATTAGGAGCCCTCTGTAATATTAGGTTTCAACTGTCCGAAGGCAGAGAACTCTTGAGTCAGGCTTTGGCTCTGGCCGAAGAAATATCCTATGATAAAGGAATAAGTTCTGCTAACTATAGTTTAGGTTCTAATTATATGAAATCTGGATTTTATGAACTAGCAATAGAATGCTTCATCAAAGGTTTAGAGGACGCAAAGAAGAAGAAAGACTTCTCCCGAGAAATGCAAAATTTATTGGATTTAGGGATAGCAAAAACGGTAATAGGGGAGTTTGATACGGCTGAAAAGTATTTCAAAGAGGGTATTGACAGGATAAAGTCAAAAAATTCCTCTTCGAAGCCGATACATTTTATGGGTAGCCTGGGCAATCTGGAAATGGCCAGAGGTAACTACGGTTTAGCAGAGAATTATTGGTTAGAAGCGTTGAATTACATCAAACAAAGCAAAGCGGAAAGGCTATTGATTAACTGTTGGATACAACTTGGCACGATCTATTCAAAGCTTAGCTCCGAAAAACTTGCTATACAATACCTTGACAGTGCTCAAGTATTAAGTTCTGAATTAGGTTTAGTCAGCGAGAGGTTGAATATCATGCGAAGTAAGGCTAGAGTTTATCTGGATTATGGAAATATAGATAATGGTATTAAAGTTTTGGATAGTGCGATCGCTTTGAAATCGGGGTATCGGGAGGACCCTAGGTTTAAAATGGGACTCTATTCGTTGAAGGCAGATTTTAATGAAAGAATAGGGAATTATCAGGAAGCGTTTAATGCCTACAAGATTTTCACTAACATAAAAGATAGTCTATTATTTACACAAAACTATGAGAAGATAGCCGAGGTAAATGCCAAATATGAGTTCGATCAACTTAAGAGTGAGGCTGAGGCCGAAGCACAGCTAAACGAAATAAACCAGTTAAGGATTAACCAACGAAATCTGGTGATTTTAGTCCTCTGTATTCTCTTTATGGTGAGCATATTAATCTTTCTTTGGAATAAAAAGAGGCTTGAAAATCGACTTTTACTAACCCAAAAAGAGCAAGAAATCCTTGAAAGAGAGTCTGCTTTAAAAAACCATGAAATAAAGGATCAAGGAAAACGCATATTAGATTATAAAGAAAAGCTAGAACAAGCCGAACAACAGGCAGTTAAAGAGGGCCAAGAAGATAAACTAGTTGATTTTTTGAGGACAAGTAGTATGCATGCTGTGGATTGGGTAGCCTTTAGAATTGCATTCGATGAAAAATTTCCTTCTTTCTTTAACGCACTCGAAGAACACGTGCTCACTGTAAATGAAGAACGTCTTTGTAGTTTGATTAAACTTGGGCTAGTTACAAGGGAAATTGCAGAACTACTGGCCATAAGTCCAAATAGTGTCATCAAAGCTAAGTCTAGACTAAACAAAAAGATGAAACTCACCAACAAACAGCATTTAGATACCTATCTAAAAGAAGTCGACTTAGCCATAAAATAGCTCGATTTAGCCTTTTTATTGAAATGTCATGGTTTTTCATGGCTTATGTGATTGAAATGTCACACCTAAACTCACTCTACCCAGTAGATCATCAAATAGATTAGTCAAATAGAAAAGAATACTTGCCGTAGAGGATTCGATAGTTTTTGTGGACATGCTATTTGAGCGGCTGATTGTGATTTCTAAAAGCGAATCGGGAGTATTCATTTCTATTTAATTGATTGATGATGATTCGAAATAAGAAATGGATTTTAGGCTTTGGACTCTACTTAGTGGGGTCACTTAGTTTGTTTAGTCAAACCGATTCTAATGATAATTCTTCCAGTCAGGGCATCAGACTTAACGAGGTAGAGGTTGCTTTCTCGTCTGATGCCCTTTATGTCTCTCCAGTGAGTGAATTTAATATTGTTTCTGATCCAGAAGAGAAAGAGATATCTGGCACAATTTTGTCAGCAAGAGATATCTGTGTTTTTGAGCTCGGTGCGGATATTACGGATCAATTTCAGTTCATCACATTTGTAGATATTGCTGAAAATACTGTCATATATTTTTCGGCGGTAGGAGTTAATGCTTCGGGAGTATTTCAAGCTGGGAATACAAGCTCCAGCGATGGTACTTTTGCTTATACGGTTCCTGCTGGGGGGTTAAGTGCAGGAGACATTGTAAAATGGGTTTTGGGTGCGAATTCCCCAAACTTTTCCGTATATACTGATAATATTAGTACGAGAACAGCTGAGACTAACCTTAGTTCAGGAGGGGAAAGCATTATCGTTTTTCAAAAAAGAAACGCACCACTTGGAGGTGCTAATGCTTTATCAGATCCAACGTTCATATCTATAACTTATACAGGTTCTACACAATTTGGAGGTGATCCTTCCGATACTAATGACACACATCTACCTTCTGGATTACAGACTTCTACTCCGGTCAGTGCAATGGCATTTGGTGTAGGCCCAAATCCTAGTGACGAGTATGATAATGTTATTTACAATGGAGGTTTTACATTCAATAGTGTCGATGAAGCTAAGGATGCTTTTTTTAATACCAGTAACTATCTGCCAAGTCAACTTAATAATTCATCAACTTACATAACTGCCAAAAACAATGTGCCCTCAAGAATTACATTGGCTGTGGCTGACACCGACCCTCCCACCTTCGACGTAACTCCCTCAGTGAGTTCAGTGACGAGTTCAGGTTTTATGGTAGGAGCCAGCATTGATGAAAGAGGAGATATTTACTATGTAGTAGTAGCAGATGGAGCAACAGCTCCTACATCAGTCAATGTAATCGCTGGTCAGGCCAACGGAGGAGGTTCGCCTATCGCTTCAGGCAATGGTCAAGGGCTAACAGATCCCTTTACCCTGTTTTCAGCAGTAACAGGCCTTACTGCTGGTACAGCCTATGATGTTTATGTAGTGGCTAGAGATGACGAAGGTACACCCAATGTACAATCATCTCCAATTAAAGTAGATGTGACTACCCTAGCTCCAAGTTCATTACAAATAGCAGCCACAGTATTCCTAGAAGGCGCTTATAATGGCACCAACCTAAACACTGCAATCAATAGTAGCATCCCTGCCCAACAGCCTTATAATGGAGTCAATAGCCATAGCCAAACAACCAATGTAAGTATACCTGCTAATGCAGTAGACTGGGTGTTGGTAGAACTAAGAGAAGCAGGCACGGCGGCTACAGCGACAAACGGAACAAGAAAGGGCTCAACAGCTGGTTTTTTGATGAATGATGGGACGATCAAAGCGACAGATGGTACCAGCAACCCAACGATCAACCTAACAGGAAACACAGGGACAGACTACTATGTGGTGGTCTACCATAGAAACCACCTACCGATCATGTCAGCCGCTGCGATAGATGGTTCAGGAGGCACACTGACCATAGACTTCACCAGCAACTCAGCGAACACCTACCAGACGACGACCGCCCTGGCAAGCCTAACCAACAACAAGTTTGGGATGCCATCAGGAGATGTGAATCAAGATGGCAGTATCAACAGCACCGACCTGAGTACTTGGCAAACTAATAATGGTGCTGTTTACAGCTACTCGGGAAGTGGCATAGCAGACTTCAACCTAGATGGAGAGATCAATGCCGTCGACCGCAATGACTTCCAACAAAAGAATACCAGCAAAACGCGACAAGTACCAACAAGCACTTTATGACAGTTCAAGAAAGAAATATGGTGAATAACTTAGTTTTAGAGCTTCATGGAAAATACACCACATTGCGCCAGAAGCTATCATCTAAATATGCAGCACTGACGGAATATGACCTGCGATTATGTATAATGCTTAAAGCAAATATTCCCACAAAGGATATCGCTCTTCTATTAAACATTACACCGGATAGCGTTAAAAAAGCAAAGCATCGGCTAAGGAGAAAAATGAAAATGCATCCGAGGCTTTCCTGGCATGAGTTTTTGGATTCTATTAACTGACCCAAAATTCCATGAATGTTTGTAATTGTTTTTAATCAAGAATAAGTATTTAAATAATTATTTTAATACGACTTGATTAAAAATTAAATACAGAAATTAAGCTTCATGTTGTATTTCATAATTTTGAATTCCTATATTTATTTCGTTATTACAAAGATACAGTAATACGAGTAACAACAATTATGTGGTAAAGTAGACTGTTTTACCGGCTGGCGCCAAGTTGTGAAACTCTAGGATCATCGATTGATGAGCAAGAGTTGAAAACAATTACCAAAGGGCCAGTGAAAAGCTTAGAGATTCTTTCAAGGTTATTTTTAATTCATTCCGCTAGGAGTCAAAGCGCTGTTTTATCCAGTATACAGGGTAGCAAAGCTATACTTAGATCGGTTGAATTTCATTTAGAACCCTATTACCTCAAGCGCACTTTTGCGAGGAGTCTATTCTTCTTTCGTGCTTCACTTCCTACCGAGTTAAAGTCATTACCATCAGGAGAACTTTCTAAAATGAGCCTAATAGCCATTGATGAACCATTGTTTTTTGAAGGAAATGGACGAAGTACGAATTATAAAGAATTGCAAAATGACTCCAATTACAGAAGATAAATCTGAAAAGAGATTTACAAACATCTGGGGTTTTGCCTATCAAGATAATACCTCTCTTTCCTATCAAATCCGTCGAATATGGCGGCCACTTTTTGAGTTGATTGGCTTAGAAACAAACCTCACTATTCAGCTCAATAATCTAGTAGACTTCAAAATTGAAACAGGCCGGTTCGGCTCCCGATTGATAATCCAAACACATCTGCATAAGTCTAATAAAAAGATTAACCCGATCGAATCTAACCCGATTTGGCTTCCAGATGAGAAATTTCTTAATGCTCTGACTGATAAGTTTGAGTACATGATCGAATTAAATAAGCAAGGAAAAAATATCGCACTAATCTGTGTTAATCCTTCAAGTATCAGCGAATTCTACGAGGCTAGAGACTCAAAACTGGAGAAGTCAAAGGTTTCAGAATTTGCAAGTTATAAATCTTCAAAACAGCATAAGAGAGCATTCGAACTCTCTATAAAAAGTGAAAAGAAACTGAATGAAATGTTTAGGTAGTTCGAACATGTGAATCGTCAATTCAAAGAATTGATTTGCAAATTTCCGGGAGACGCCTGGTTTAAGCAAGAGTAATTGTTAGGGTTACTGGTTTCACATTTACAAGCAAGAAGGTCTTCGGAGAGGAACATATAGATCTTCACTTGTCGGTCGAATTCGATTTAGAACCCCACAGAGATGTGGGGTTTTATTTTTTACATGATTCATAGTCTAGTGACGACCAACAGAATGGAATGCAATCGAAGTTCTAATTTTCTTGATTCTGTAAGCGTTAGTCTTTTGAACTCAATTATATTTGAGCATAACTCAAAGCAATCATGAGAAAGAAGATAATCGCTGGAAACTGGAAAATGAATAAGAACCTAGAGGAAGGCCTTGCGCTAGCTTCTGAGGTAGTGAACATCGCAAAGGATGAAGCACCGAACGATGTCACAATTGTAATGTGTACACCAGCTATTCATTTGTCGCAAGTAAGTGCTATGACCGCCGATTCTGCCAATGTATTTGTAGGCGCTCAAAATATGAGTGAACATGAATCAGGTGCTTATACAGGCGATCTAGCAGCAGATATGATCACTTCTACAGGTGCATCTTATGTTATTATCGGTCACAGTGAAAGAAGAGAGTATCATTTTGAGACAAACGAGCAATTAGCAGCTCGAGTAAAACTTGCCCTTGCAAAAGGATTAACGCCACTATTCTGCTGTGGTGAATCGCTTGAAGTTCGTGAAGCAGGAAATCACGTTGAATTCGTGACTAATCAGTTGAAGGAGAGCCTATATGACTTTGGGGCTGAAGATTTAAAGAAAGTTGTTATTGCTTATGAACCAATCTGGGCTATCGGTACAGGAGTAACCGCAAGCGCTGAACAAGCGCAAGATATGCACAAGAGTATCAGAGCTTCCTTGGCTTCAAACTATTCAGATGCCGTTGCTGCCGAAATCTCTATCCTTTATGGAGGAAGTATGAAGCCAACTAACGCGCAAGAACTACTCGGTCAACCAGATGTAGATGGAGGCCTGATTGGCGGGGCATCTCTAAAATCTAGAGACTTCATTGATATCACTAAATCCTACTAATGGATTTTATCCAAATTAATGTTCAATGCGATGCCCCATTCGGCGAAATACTCACTGCCGAAATGGGTGAACTGGGGTTTACGTCTTTCGTTGAGACCGAACTTGGATTTGAAGCCTATATAGAAGAAGAGGAATTCAGTCACCCTGCAGTTCAAACACTTTTCAACAATTACCGAAAGCAAACCAGAATTTGGTATGAGTTGAAAAAGATTCCCAAGGTGAACTGGAATGAAGAATGGGAGAAAAATTACGACCCCATAAACGTAGATGACAAAATTTATGTGAGAGCTACTTTTCATGAGTCAAAACCAGCGTTTGACTATGAAATTGTAATTAACCCCAAAATGTCGTTCGGAACAGGCCATCATGAGACTACTCATCAGATGCTGGCCCTCCAATATGATATTGATCACAAAGACAAAAGCCTGATCGATATTGGATCAGGAACCGGTATTTTGGCCATTATGGGAGCAAAACTCGGTGCCAAAAGTGTAGCTGCCACCGATGTAGACGAGTGGTGCATTGAGAATTCGCAAGATAATTTTGACTTAAATGAAGTCAAGCCTGAATTCATTAAAAAGGGTACAATTCATCAGCTTGCATTAACAGAAACATACGATATAGTACTCGCGAATATCAACACGAACGTGCTGCTAGAAGAAATCCCAGAGTATGTGAAAATACTCAATTCAAAAGGCCATCTTTTCTTGAGTGGATTTTATGAAACAGACCTCCCGCAAGTAAATGCGTTAGTCTTGGAACACGGTTTAGTAGAAGTTAAGCATACCACTCGGAAAAATTGGGTGGCGATAGTCTATCAGAAAGTCTCTTAACTTTTCACTATTCTCCCCATTTCTTCGTTCATTTATTAAGTCAAGGAAGATTTCATCTGATATGCTTACTGGTCAAAAGTTCATCTTCGGGATATTCGTACTCTTTTTTTTGTGTGGTTCTCTCCATTCACAAGACACCCCCTCAGCCCCTGTTGAATTAACGCCAAACGTAAAGGCAATCTTAAAAGATAACGATGTTGCTGACTTTGCCCCAGAATATAAATTCTTTATAGAAAACTACCGACAAGGCCGTTTTTCACCAGAGGTGAAAGAAGATTTCAAGATCAGTCTTCTCAAATTAGAGGCTATGAGAATTCGGGTTCGCTACGATCTGCGTGACCTTTTTGAAGCCATTCAATTTGCCAAAGAGAAACACAAGTTTGATGGAGAGCAAATGAAGAACCTATCCCACGCGATCAGAGGGGCGTCGGAGCAATTTAATCGGGTGAAATTTTTAGCTTATCTCAAAACGCTCCATGGCTTTATGAAAGATACAGCCATATATACCGATCGCTACCAATCTGTATACTTTAGAAATGCTACTTATCAGGTATTACTCAATGAAGATGGTACGCAGAACGACGAGGTCTTGGTTGTAAAATCAAGTTCGAATCTGACCGTCGAAGAGGCCTTAGCAAGGTCAAAAGCAGGGTATAAAGCGCCTGAGCCAAAACCAAGAGACCCAATGACAGAAGAGTTGCCCGAGCAATTCAAAGAGTTTGGCCAAGTAATTCACCTAATAAAAGGAGATTTGGTATTGGCAAGCACTACGGATACCGCCGTAATTGAAGGAACATCAGGATATTTCAGGTTCGACAAAAATGTCTTTATCGGCCAAGATGGACTCGTTGATTGGTCTGATTTAGGTATGCCGCAGAGCGAGATGAAGGTGCGACTTAGAAACTATGAGTTAGCAGTAAACCAACGGTCGTTCAAGTTTGAAGACGTTCTATTTAATCAACCTGCCAAAATAGAGAGTCCAATCGGTGGAGAATTATACCTAAACATTCGTCCGTCAAGAAACGAAAGAGGAACCTACCCGAGATTCGTTTCTTATAATGCAAATACACCAATTAAAGGGCTAGGATCAGAAAAAATAACATTCAAAGGAGGTATAAATTACGAAGGGCTTGATTTCTATTCTCGATCACTTTATGAGGAAACAGCCGTTATTACGGGTACAATTGACGGAGTTAAGCGTTTTACAGCACGCAGTAAGGACTTCACTTTTAACAATAATGATTCTACAGTTTCTTCAAAAGATGCTGAGCTGACTATATATCATATGTCGGACTCCGTATATCATCCAGCAGTAGAATTTGACTACGACTATGAGAAAGATCTACTACAACTTGAAACGAGTGTAAAAGGCTACAAAACTACCCCGTTCAGGTCTTCATATTACAACATGGATATCTCCGGTGACGCGTTAAGTTGGGACCTCAACTCCGACTCCCTCAACTTTGCGATTAACTCCGCTCGTGCCGATGTTCCTTTGATGCTTGAGTCGAAAGACTTTTATAGCAATGCAAAGTTTGAGGACTTAGCCCAAATATTCAATTTCCACCCCTTACTGATGGCGGTAAATATGGCCGAAAATGCTAAGGGAGATGTTTTTTATACCAGCCAAATGGCTCGCGATAAGAACTTGGACGAATCACTTGTGAAAAAGACCATGGAATTGTTGATGTCACGAGGTATGGTCAAATTCGATCGGCTTACGGGTAGAGTAGAAGTACTCGAAAAAGGCTATCACTATGCAGCGGCAGGTAGAAAAGACCCCAATTACGACGATATTCTAATTCCTTCGATTATTGATAATGCACCGAACGCCACCATGAGTTTCAAAGATTCTGTTTTAACAGTAAGAGGCGTTCAGCGGTTCGTAGTTAGCGATTCCTTAGATGTTCTTATTGCACCTGAAGACGGAGTAATGCGTGTTTTGAAAAACAGAGATATTGAGTTTAACGGATCACTAAATGCTGGAAACTTCCAATTCAACGGAACCAATTTTAGGTTTAGATATGACAGTTTTTTAGTGAATATGGAAAAGATTGATTCCATTAAACTACAAGTGATTAATGAAAGAGGCCAGCGAGAAGAATTGAGCAATAAACTAGTTGGAACATCAGGGAAGATTTTAATTAATGAACCTGATAATAAATCCGCTTTCAGATCACTACCCGAATATCCCATCTTTTCATCAACCAAAAGTGCCAACGTGTATTTTGGTAAAAAGGACGTTCTAAAAGGAGCCTACGACAGTACCGTTTACTTTGATGTACCGCCATTTGTTTTGGACAGTGTAGCCGACGCAGACCCCTCCAAATACGCCTTCCAAGGAACCTTCTATTCAGGTGGAATTTTACCCGTATTCGAGGAGAGCTTAAAACTTATGAAGGATAAGAGTTTTGGTTTTCAGCATGCTATCCCAGATAGTGGTTATAACCTCTACAGCCAAGGGGCGCGACTTTATGGAGATCTGAAGATGGATGAAAACGGATTGTCTACACCAGGAAATATAGAGTATTTGACGGGTACATTTACCCAAGAACGAGCCACCCTATTCTTAGATTCCTTAGTAGCACCAAAAGGTATTAAGGCGACCCTTACAAGAGGTATTGTTGATACCGTTTCCTTTCCGTCCATGAGTTTGGAGGCTTATGATATGAACTTCTTGGCTAAGCGCGATAGTATGGTCTTAAAAAACCTGGAATTCAAGAAACCTTTCCAAATATTTGACAATCAGGCCCAGCTGAGGGGGGAAATGGTCTTAAGAAAAGTAGGCCTATTTGGTGCAGGCGAAATGGAAATTAATGGTGCGAAACTTACATCAGACTCTATTTCATTTAACGCAGATTCATTTAAATCTAGGCACACGGAATTCACCTTGGCGGCCCCAAATACCCGCAAACCCATATTGACGACTAGTAACTCCAATGTAAATTTTGATGTTGACAATGCCCTAGCGACAATTGAACCGGGAATTGCCGGAGAAGCATCTTTAGAATTTCCGTTTGCACAATTTAAAACCTCTATACCAACGGCACTTTGGGATGTAAATCAGAAGTCCGTGACCATGACTAAACCTGAAAGTGTACCCATCGAACAATCGTTCTTTTACTCGACAAATAAACGACTCGATTCATTGGCCTTTAGTGCTACGGCTGGCTTCTACGATATTGAGAAGAAGGAATTAAATGTAAAGGGAATCCCATTCATTAAAGTAGCCGATGCCAAAATTACGCCACAGGGAAATGAATTAACGATATTAGAAAATTCGCGAATTGAAAAGCTCGAAAACGCAGTTATCCTAATTGATACAGCCAATGCCTACCACAGGATATTCAATGCAGAAGTAGAAATTCTATCGAGAACTCAGTTTAGAGGCCAAGGAACTTACGAGTTAGTCAATGCCCAAGCCGATACTTTTTCAATACAATTCGATCAGTTTCAGTTTGTAGAAAATGATGAGGTCCATGGCCCTCACACAAAATCTTCGGGGAGAGTTTTAGCTTCGCAAGAAGTAGTGATTTCTCCAGGGTTTATATATGAAGGAGAGCTTACCATGTATGCCTACAAAAAAGCGCTCGAACTAAATGGAGCCGTTAAACTAGATCTTCAGAAATTATCGGAGCGAAATGTTTGGATAGAACACGCGTCAAATGACGATGTAGAAGAAGTTGTTATTCCATTCGATCAAGCCGTAACACGTGAAGGGTCGCCATTAAATGCTGGGTTGCATTTCGATAGCCGTAGAAATCCATATATGTCATTTATCACTGAAAAACGTGATCCTGCTGACGATGACTTTTTTGTACCAAGAGGAGGTAACCTATTTTATGACAATGATCGAGGAGCATATAAAATCGAAAATCCTGCAAAGTCTCAAAACCCAGAGCTAAACTATGCTGGCAGCATGTTTTCGTATCAAGAAAGTACCCAAGATGTAACTTTTGAAGGTCGACTAAACTTTCTAGCGGGCCCAAAAGGCACGAATGTGCAAGCTTCAGGTAAGGGAGACGGAAACTTAGAATCGATGGAATTTGATCTGGATGCTATGTTTGTGCTCTCTTTTGGGTTGCCAGTGGAAGGTCTGGCAGCCATTGGCCAAAACTTAACGGATATGGCAGAGAACTTAGGGGTTACGAGAGCTTTATCAGATCGATCGGAGCTTATTTACCGAGTTGCTGAGTTTATCGGAGATGATGCCACCCGTGAATGGGACGAAAGCTATGGCACAGTTCCAATTCCTTTGGCTACAGCTTCGCCAAACGGAGAGTTGATCAAAGACCTTGTGATTTCCAATGTGCACATGAAATGGTCTAAACAAACCAATTCCTTTTACAGCGAAGGACCGATTGGTGTCTCCAATGTCTCGAATATCGATTTGAATATGGAACTGCAAGGATTTATAGAAGTTCGCAAAACTAGAGAGGGCGACATCATTACCATTTTACTTCAAATGACCGATGGAACTTGGTATTTCTTTAATTATGATGGTTTTAGCTTTACCTCGTTCTCTTCAAATGAGATTTATAATGCCACGGTACTGAATACAAATAAAGGTAAAACTCAAATTGGGTCGTTTAAAGTATCGTTAGGTAGTATACCTCAAATCAGTAATTGGGCGAGAGATTTCCGAAAACTATACTATGGGATTGATGAGCCTTACAAATTGCTCATGTCCACAGAGTCTAGTCAAACGCTCAAGAAGAAAAAAGCCGTTACAGGCGATGGCTTTTAGCCCTACTACTACCGCCAATTGATTATCCGTAAAGGCATTCGCACTTTGGCAGTTTTTCAAGTAAATTGCTTCAAAATCTAAATGCATGACGGCGATCAATAACTATATAGAATCCAACAAAGACCGATTTTTAAACGAACTATTAGACCTCTTGAGAATACCATCAGTTTCTGCTGACAGTAAATTCAAGGACGATGTTCGGAAAGCCGCTACATTTATTCAAGAGAAATTAATCTCTGCTGGTGCGGATAAGGCAGAAATCTGCGAAACTGCTGGCCACCCGATCGTCTACGGAGAGAAAATGGTTAGTGAAGATGCACCGACGGTTTTGGTATATGGGCATTATGACGTCCAACCTGCCGATCCCTATGAATTATGGGACTCGCCACCGTTTGAACCCGTAATCAAAGAGACAGAATTACACCCGGATGGTGCCATTTTCGCACGTGGTGCTTGCGACGACAAAGGCCAGATGTACATGCACATCAAAGCCTTTGAGACCATGATGGCTACCGGTGCTTTGACTTGTAATATTAAATTCATCATTGAGGGAGAAGAAGAAGTTGGTTCGGATAACTTGGGTATTTTCTTAGAAGAGAATAAGGAAATGGTCAAGGCCGATATAGTCTTAGTTTCTGATACAGGAATAATTGCAAACGATGTTCCGTCGATTACTGTCGGACTAAGGGGCCTAAGTTATGTAGAAGTAGAAGTAACGGGTCCAAATAGAGATTTACACTCAGGGCTTTATGGTGGAGCTGTACCTAATCCGATCAATATTTTAGCTGAAATGATCGCTTCCCTCAAGGATGATAACCAAAGGATCAACATTTTAGGGTTCTACAACGATGTAGTAGAGCTCTCAGCTGAAGAACGCGCGGCCATGGCAAAAGCACCTTTTAAGCTAAGCGAGTTTAAAGACTCAATTGGTCTTAGTGACATAGAAGGGGAAACTGGATACAATACCATGGAACGCGCTTCTATTAGACCGACTCTCGATGTCAACGGTATTTGGGGAGGCTACACTGGAGAAGGCGCCAAAACGGTGATCGCTTCAAAAGCATATGCGAAAATATCTATGCGTTTGGTACCGAACCAAGATCCTGATAAAATCACTAAACTATTCGAAGAGCACTTTAAATCGATCGCGCCAGAGTCAGTCAGCGTGAAAGTGACTCCGCACCACGGAGGTCAGCCGGCTGTAACACCAACAGATTCTGTAGCTTACCAGGCCGCGGCCAAAGCAATGGAAACCACATTTGGCAAGGAGCCTATTCCTTTTAGGGGTGGAGGCAGTATCCCGATTGTGGCGCTTTTTGAACAAATTTTGGGATCGAAAACCGTGCTCATGGGATTCGGTTTAGACTCAGATGCCATTCATTCGCCAAATGAGCATTATGGATTGTTTAACTACTTCAAAGGAATAGAGACGATCCCACTCTTTTTTCAAAACTTTGCAGACATGCAGGACTAGGTTGAATTTCATTAAAATGGATTGAATCTTAACCAAGAAGAATGCGTTCATAAAATGGCCATGAAAAAATACCTCTTTTTACTCATCTTAGTATTTATAAGCATAGATAGCTTTAGTCAGTTTAAACAGACTACTGAATGGACCTTCGATGCAAATAAAAAGCAGGTAAGTGTTGGTGACGAAATTGAGCTAATTTTCAAGGTTAAAATAATCGATGACTGGTACCTCTATTCAAGTGACCTTGAAGAGGATGTCGGGCCGATGCCGACCGAGATTACCTTTGAAGAAAGTGAGTCTTTTGAAATTATAGGTGATCTAATCCCCATCAAAGCCAAGAAAAAGTACGACGATATTTGGAAGGCAGATGTCACCTATTTTACGGGAGAAGGTGAGTTCAGACAGCGGATTAAAGTTCTTAAAAAAGACCTAGATATTGCTGGAGAGCTTTCTTTTCAAACCTGTACCGACGTCAATGGCCTATGTATCCCAGGTTACCAAGACGTCGATTTTTCATTTATCAGCGTGGTCGAAAAGCAGCGCGCCCCTAAACCGATCCAATTAGGTCAGCGCATAGACAAAAGGACAAAATGGTTTTACAGCGCCAGTCAAGAAACCGTTAAAGCTGGAGATGAAATAGACCTCATATTAGATGTGGAAATTGTTGATGATTGGTACTTATACTCCAGTGATATCGAAGAAGGTGTTGGGCCAATCCCAACGACTATTGAGTTTGAAGAGAACGGTACATTTGAGGTAATCGGCGATTTGATTCCTATAAATCCAAAGAAGAAATATGAGGAGGCATGGCAAGCAGAGATCACTTATTTCACGGGAAAAGGACAATTTCGGCAACGTATTAAAGTCTTGAGTGATGATTTGAATATAGCAGGTGAGATTTCCTTTCAGACCTGTTCAGATGTAACAAAACTATGTGTTCAGGGTGATGATACGCTTGATTTTAGCTTCTTAAAAACTGCTGGCGGCAATAGCACTTCTTCAGAAACCACTATTTCCGCTTCGGAAGACTACAGCGAACTATTGAACGCCGATAGCGGCAGCTCGCTTTGGGGGTTTTTTATAGGCGCTTTCCTTTTTGGATTAGCCGCACTGCTCACCCCATGTGTTTTCCCAATGATACCAATGACAGTTGCGTTTTTTACCAACAACTCACAATCAAAAGGGCAGGCAAAAATTAAAGCATTGAGTTATGGCCTTTCAATTATTGCCATATACATACTGATCGGTTTAGTATTTACAAGTTTTTTCGGAGTAGGCCTAGCCAATGATCTAGCGACAGGGGCCATCGCGAACATTATCTTCTTCTTGGTTTTTGTCATTTTTGCCATTTCATTTTTTGGTTATTTTGAAATCAATCTGCCGACAGGTTTTATCAATAAAATGGATAAAAAGGCAGAAAAAGGAGGTTTTCTAGGTGTCTTTTTTATGGCATTTACGCTGGTATTGGTGTCATTTTCTTGTACGGGTCCCATTGTAGGAACGGTCTTGATTCAGTCCTTTCAAGGAGAAGTGATCAAACCAGTCGTAGGGATGCTAGGCTTTTCTTCAGCCTTTGCCATACCATTTACAATTTTTGCCTTTTTCCCAGGTATGCTAAAGGACCTACCTAAGTCGGGTGGCTGGCTAAACTCGGTAAAAGTGGTTTTAGGATTTATAGAACTAGGCCTAGGCTTCAAGTTTTTAAGCGTGGCCGATCAAGCTTACCATTGGGGTTTGTTAGATCGAGAAGTTTACATAGCCATATGGTTTGTGCTGGCCGTACTGTTGGCGCTGTATCTATTGGGAGTGATCAGCTTTCCGCACGATAGTAAAGAAAGACGATTGAAGCCAGTCGCACTGGTGGTAGCCGCTTATAGCATTGCCTTTTCAGTATACCTGTTCCAAGGATTTGGAAATGCCCCATTAAATGCCCTAGCAGGATATTTACCGCCAGAGAAAAGTACGGATTTCTCATTTCAAGAAGCCTTAGGACTGGCAGAGTTTGAAGGTAAAGTGGATGTAGCACCCAAAGGATTTAAAGGAGAAGTGAAATATGCCGACTTTCTTGAGTTGCCGCATGGCCTTAAAGGATTTTTCGATTACGACCAGGCGATCGCTTTTGCCAAATCTGTAAAAAAGCCGCTTTTCATAGATTTCACGGGCCACGGCTGTGTGAATTGTAGAAAAATGGAGCAGAATGTATGGTCGGATCAAGAAGTATTAAAAAGGCTCAAAGAAGATTTCGTGGTCGTGGCGATCTATGTGGATGACAAGACCAAACTTCCCGAAAACGAATGGTATACCTCTACTTTCGACAATAAAGTCAAAAAAACGATCGGTAAGCAGAATTTCGATTTCCAGATCGTTCGATTTAACGGAAATGCTCAGCCCTATTACGTATTACTCGATAATGATGAGCAACCGCTCGTCTCCCCCTTATCCTATGACCCAGACGTCGATAATTTCATCAATTTCTTAGACGAGGCGAAAGCCGAATTTGCGAAACGATAAGCTACCGGTATATGAATGAAACGACCAATTCATATACACTCCCTGTTCAAGGTATGACCTGCGCCGCATGTGCGAGCACAGTTGAGAAAGCCATTAACAAAGAAGAAGGTGTTCAATCTGCCCATGTGAACTACGCAACGCATGCTGTACATCTTGAGCTTTCGGACAACACAAAACTTTCCAAGGTCAGAAAAGCCGTAAAAAAAGCAGGTTATGACCTAATTTTAGATCAAGAAAACGGAGCCAATGACCAAAATCAAGAACTCCGAAAGCTCAAAGCAGATCTACTTATCGCCCTACCGCTAACGATCGTCATAGTAGTGCTTTCTATGTTTGTTGGCGATTTTCAATTCAAAGAATTTCTACTTCTTGGCCTGACAATCCCTGTTTTATTTTGGTCAGGCATAAGGTTTTATAAAAGCGCTTTTCGGCAATTAATCAGAATTCACGCGAATATGGATACACTCATTGCCTCAGGGACAGGGGCGGCTTTTGTATTCAGTCTCGTCACCACGTTTTTCCCCAGCTGGATCGCTTCTCAAGGAGTTGTGCCGCATGTTTATTATGAATCAGCTGCTGTTATTATTGCATTTATCCTATTAGGTAAGTTTTTGGAGGAAAAAGCTAAACGAAAAACGAGTGATGCCATAGAAAGCCTGTATAAGCTCAAGGTAAATCATGTGGTGAGAGTAAACAATGGCGCAACTGAAACCATTAATTTGGAAGAAGTAGTACTGGGGGACACGCTTTTAGTGAAAGCAGGCGAACGTTTTCCTGTCGATGGTGTGATTGTGGAAGGTACTACCACAGTAGATGAAAGCATGCTTACTGGAGAGTCCATTCCTTTGGAAAGAGGAGCTGGTGATGAAGTTAAAGCGGGTACGATTAACCACACAGGTTTGGTACAAATGACTGCCGAACGCCTTGGTGCGGATACAGTTTTGGGTCAGATTATTAAACTTGTATCTGACGCAATGGGAACGAAAGCACCAGCGCAGCAACTTGCCGATAAGATAGCCTCGGTTTTCGTACCGATCGTTTTGCTGTTGGCTGTTGGGACATTTTGTGTTTGGTATTTTTTAGTCCCAGAAACCTCCGTTGGTTTGGCTTTTGTAAACACTTTTAACGTGCTGATCATTGCCTGTCCGTGTGCCTTGGGTTTAGCAACTCCTACAGCCATTATGGTAGGCATAGGTAAGGCTGCACGGCAAGGGATTCTGATAAAAAGTGCTTTAGCCCTAGAGAAAGCACAGAAAATGACACGGCTGTTTTTGGATAAGACCGGGACGGTTTCGAAAGGAAACCTTGAAGTAACTTCCGCTAAAACCTATTTCAATGAGGAACAGTCATTAGAAATACTCAGCATTTTAAATGGTCTTGAATCAAGCTCATCGCACCCAATGGCATTGACCATAGTCAATCATTTAAGTGAAAACTATCAGCTTTTTCCATTTATGATGAAAGCTGTGGAGACACTACCGGGTATAGGGTTAAAAACCACTTTAGACGGTAAAGAGTATACTGTTTCTGGCGCTAAAAATATTGATAGCGATTTAACCAAGCCACAGTTGCAGGATTTGAACCAAATGAAAGAGAGAGGCTTAAGCATTGTTTTATTTTGGGAGAATAAGACGCTGTTGGCCATGTTTGGTTTGAAAGACAACGTAAAATCTACTGCGCCGAGTTTTATAGAAGCCTTAAAAAGAAAAGGCATTAAAACTGAGATTCTTTCGGGCGATCATGAAGCGGCAGTGGCGGCAGTGGCACATGAAACGGGTGTCGATTCCTATCATGCACGATTATTGCCTCAAGATAAGGCACACTTGGTTTCTGCCTCAAAGCAAAAGGAAGTGACAGGTTTTGCGGGTGATGGAATAAATGACGCGCCAGCACTTGCCGAAGCAGATTTAAGTATCGCCATGGGTACTGGAACCGATGTGGCCATGCAAAGTGCGGATGTAACATTGATTCGCGGAGACCTCTCTAAAATTCTCACACTGATCAATATTTCTAGGAAAACGGTCAGAACGATGAATCAAAACCTTTTTTGGGCATTTATATACAACCTAATTGCAATTCCTATTGCTGCAGGGGTACTTATACCAATCAACGGTTTCACGCTAAACCCAATGCTTGCTGGGGCGGCCATGGCCTTCTCTTCGTTAAGTGTAGTGCTGAATAGTTTAAGGCTAAAAGCTGCTAAATAGTGGGATAAAGCTTTTTTTGAATGTTTTACACCTTAAAAATGTTATTTTCGCGTTAAGGCAAAAAAGTTATTCATGAACAAACGTTTGGTCGCTATTATCGGAGTTGCTCTGATTGCCACTTTCACCCTAGTATACATACTCACTCCTTCCTCATCAAACTTTGAGGATAGCGAGGTTTTTCCTGAGGAAACCCTGGTGGAAGAAGCAGCTGAAGGCGAACCATTATTCAAGTATGGCATCCCAGTCGATTTGTTTAAAACCCAAGAGGGGAGAATAAAGCGAAATCAGACATTTGCAGATATTCTTCTTCCATACAACATTAGTCGACAGGATATCTTTAACATGGACAAGATTTCGCGAGATGTATTCAGCGTCAGAAATCTGGTGACTAACAAAAAATACACGGTTTTCTACACCGATGATTCTTTCAAAAAAGCCTCCTATTTTGTTTATGAACCCAACGATTTAGAATATGTCGTTTACCAGCTTACGGACTCGTTAGGCGTATTTAGAGAGTTACGCGAAATAGAAATAAGAGAACGAACTATGGCTGGTGTGATCAGTCAAACATTAGATCACTCTATCCGAGCCGAGGGAGGCTCTCCTGCTTTAGTTAACGCGATGGCTGATATTTTTGGCTGGCAAATAGACCCAAGAACGCTCCGAAAGGGGGATTGGTTTAAGATTATCTACGAGGACAGAATAGTCGATGGAAAGTCAGTTGGAATAGGTAAAATCATCAGTGCTCAGTTCAATCATATCAAAAATGATTACATGGCCTATGGTTATGATATGGGTGATGGCCTAGAGTATTTTGATGAAGCCGGTGAAAGCGTTCAAAAGGCGTTCTTAAGATATCCAGTAGAGTTTTCTAGAATTTCTTCACGTTATAACCCAGCCAGATACCTAAAGATGTACGGAAGAGTAAAACCGCATTTAGGTACCGACTTCGCAGCCAGTAAAAATACACCAATAAAAGCCGCTGCTGATGGCGTGATTGTGGCCAGAGGCTTCACTCGGCCTAACGGAAACTATATTAAGATTAAACACAACGGCACTTACACTACAGGTTATTTGCACATGAACCGCTTTGGCAAGTTTAAGCTTGGTCAGCGGGTTAGAAAAGGACAAACAATTGGTTATGTAGGTAGTACAGGAAGTAGTACGGGTAACCATTTATGCTTCCGTTTTTGGAAAAGAGGAAAGCAAGTAGACTTCTTAAAAGAGAAACTACCTGCTGAAAAACCTTTACCAACTGATGAGTTGGTGCGCTTTAGTGCACTGATGAGTTTGATGGACAAAAGACTTGAGGATATACCAAATACTTGGTCCGATAAGTCTGTAAGCGCAAGCAATCGGTAATTTTTTATAAAAGCTTATTAAGCGGAAGAAACCGTTATTTTTCACTTCCCTTTTCCAATATGAAGACGCTAGCTTCTATAGGATTAATGTTGTTGACCGTCACTATGTCAGCACAGCGTGTTGGGCTGGTATTGAGTGGTGGTGGAGCCAAAGGGAGTGCCCATATCGGAGTGATAAAGGCCCTCGAGGAAAATGAAATACCTATAGATTATATAGTTGGAACCTCGATGGGTGCCGTAGTTGGTGCGCTCTACGCCGCAGGTTTTAGTCCAGAAGAAATGGAGGCTATTGTCCGTAGTCCAGAATTTCAGCACTGGATGAATGGAACATCTACCGAGAAGTATCAATATAATTACACAAAGGCTGAGGACAACGCCTCATGGCTAAGCTTGGATTTGATCATAGACGAAAAGTCTAGAGCTAGTTTCAATACGCCTTTGGCCAATGACTTGATTATCAATTTCGTGTTGAATGAGTATTTAACACAAGCAGCTCAGCAGGCGAAGTTTGATTTTGATAGCCTCTTCATACCATTTAAATCCGTAACAGCCGATGTTTTTACCCAAAAGGCAGTCGCCCTAGACTCTGGCTCATTGATGCAAGCCGTAAGAGCTTCCATGGCTGTTCCTTTCTTCTACAGGCCTATAAAGTACAATAACCAATACCTCTTTGATGGTGGTATCTATAATAATTTCCCAGTAGATATCATGTTAGATGAGTATAAACCAGATATGATTATTGGTTCTAATGTGGCCACTAAAAAGGATAAGTCTTATCCATATGATACGGATGAAGAAGTTATTAATAATGCACTCTTATTCATGTTTTTAGATCGCTCGGACCCTGAAGAATTAAGAGATCAAGATGTCTATATAGAGCCTAATGTAGAGAGTTATACTGCGCTGGATTTCGATAAGGCAGGAACATTAGTTGATATCGGATATGAGGCTACTCAAAATAAAATAGCACAGCTTAAACAGAAGGTCAGTAGGGTTATGAGTAAATCTACGGTCAACTCCAGAAGGAAAGCCTTAAAGCAGTCCTTTTTACCAATGGAGTTTGGGGCACTTGAACTACACGGTTTTGATAATGAGCAGAAAAAATTTGTTCGTAGGTTAATCAATTTTGAAGAGGGTAAAAAGGACCTGGCTTACGTTCGAAAGTCCTATTTTCAACTGGTATCCGAGCCGTATTTTAAAAATGTATACCCAAGTTTTTCTTTTGATAAAGTAGCGGGCCATTTTGTCTTTGGGTTATACCTGAAACCAACGGCCAAAAATGCTTTGACTTTGGATTTTGGCGGAAACATAGCCACAAGACAAGTCAGCGTATTACAACTAGGAGCTAAACTGAACTCGTTTAAGAGAAAGCTAAATACCTATAAGTTGAGACTTTCGACGGGTAGGTTTTATGAGGCAGTCAATTTTGGAACAAGGTTCAATATGAACCCAAAGAATAGATTGTTTCTAGAGCCTAGTTTTACATTCAATCATTGGGACTATTTCAACACTGGCGATGTCCTCGATAAAGATGTGGAGCCAATTGTAGTGAATCGTATTGATAGGAGCATTGGTTCTACATTAGGCATTGGTACAGGAAGTAGAAGCGTAATTACTTTAAACACCAGATTTATAAGAAATACCGATGAGTATGGAAATACTAATGTTGTTTCTTCCAACGATGTGCTAGATAAATTGGATTTAACTTCATTCGTTACCGAAGTAGCTTATGAACGAAACAGTCTCAATAAAAAGCAGTTTCCCTCTTCCGGTACACGTTTCTATGCTTCGGCTAAGTATTTTAATGGGTCATTAAACTACAGCCCAGGGACTACATCAATAATTTTCAATCCAAACGCACCAACTGAACTATCGAGAAATGCGAATTGGCTAGCACTTGACGTTGGCTTTGATGAATATTTTGAAGTAAGCAAGACATACACTTTCGGTTGGATGTTCAATGCACAGTACTCCACATTTGATAGGCTCTATAATTACAGAGGGAGTCAAATGTATCTACCAGTTTTTGAGCCATTATTTGATTCTAAAACCTACTTTTTGGAAAATTATCGTGCTCCAGGATTTTTAGGGGCAGGAATAAGGCAAATATGGAGACCGAAAAGATCACTAGAGATGAGGCTAGAACTCTATGCCTATAGCCCATTTGAACAAATACTTGAAGGACCAAATCAAGAGGCGCTAGTAAAAACAGGATTCGATTCAATATCATTTTTGGGAATGGCGGCGTTGGTTTATAACACCTTACCAGGGCCGATAAGTCTAAGGCTGAACTACATAGAACAGAATAATGTGCCTTTTGGTCTGATGTTATCGTTCGGTTATCTTATCTTTGAGCGTAAATCTCACTAATTGGATTAGATTACCTAGACTATAAGTTTAATTTAGCAAGGAGATTAAGGCTTCTTGCCATACGTTTAAGTACTCTCTTCATTGATGAAGCATATATTCAGACTACTCATTTTCAGTGCAGTAATTCAAACTGCAATGGCACAGACAACCGTTCAATGGGCAACACGGGTGGTAGAGGCGTCATCAGAATTTACGGAACTAGAGCATTCAGCTCGACAAGCCCTTTTGAAACCTAATATTCTACCAAGTGGCGGTGATAACCCAAATGCTTGGAGGCCATATAAGCCAAATACGCAAGAGTTCATTAAGGTAGAATTCGATCTGCCGATGCCAATTGAACAAATAGCTATCGGTGAAACCTACAATCCTGGAGCTATCTCAAAAGTCTATGCTTACGATCCAGATGGTAATGAGTATTTGGTTTTTGAACAAGACCCAGGTCCGATTCGGGAGCTTTGGCGAATGTTTAGAATATTCATCGATGAGACAGATTATAACGTCAAAGAACTCAAAATCGTCATAGAAGGCGCTGCAGTAGATGGTTTTTCGGATATCGATTGTATAGGAGTCTCCAATGGAAAAGAACCTATTCAGGCTAAAATTAACTTAATGCCTGATATCAATACCAAGCTTCAAGTTTATCGCTTAAACGACTTGATTAACAGTGACAAGCGAGAAATTAAACCACTCCTTACAAGAGATGGAAAAACACTTTATTATAGCCGTCGTGGTCATGAAGGTAACGTTGGAGGCCTTGATGATCTTGAAGATATCTGGTATTCAGATTTTGATAACATTACACAAGATTGGTCGCTCGGACTAAACATTGGTGAACCACTCAATAACCTTGATCCTAACTTCATCAGTGGGTTTTTACAAGAAGACGAGGAGTACATAGTTTTAGGAAACGAGTACCTATCTGGTCGAATGAATTACGGAATTTCTAAAAGCCGAAGACTTAACAAAACAACTTGGACATATCCACAAAACATGCGGATATACAATGATTTGAATGTCCATGAGAACGTAAACTTTGGTATAACTACAGATAGTGAAGTGCTGATAATTTCCGAGGAAGGAAGAGGCACCGAAGGGCAAAGAGATTTGTATGTAAGTTTCCTACAAAGAGATGGTTTATGGACCGAACCGATCAGTATGGGACCAATTATTAATACAGCTGGTGAGGAAGAAGGCCCTTTCTTAATGCCGGATAAAAAGACACTTATATTCTCTTCTAACGGGCATAGTGGCTATGGTAGAAAAGACTTGTTTATGACCCGTCGTTTAGATAACTCTTGGAAGAGTTGGACCGAGCCAGAGAACTTGGGTCCGGTGATTAATTCAGAAGAAGATGATATGTTCCTCTTCTTGCCAAAAGATGGTTCTTTTGGGTACTTCTGTCGCGAAGTAGAAGGTAACGACTTAGATATTCACTCTTTAACGCTTCCATTGGTAACAAGACAACTGAGGCTTGTTACGCTTTGCGGAAAAATTACTGACCCCGACAACGGCGATGCGCTGGATTCCGAAGTTGTATTTTCTAGACTCAGAGATGGAGTTGAGGTAGGTCGTGTAAGAACAGATGCCAATGGTAACTACTGTATTGAATTACCAGCAGATGAAATCTATAGTTACAAAGCGGTAATTCCAGGCTTTATTCCAGTAGGGTCAACGATCGACTTATTAGATATTTCCGACCTGAACGTATACGCTGTCAACCTCGATAGACTTGATATTGATAGTACACGATTAGATCTTGGACAACCAATCGAGGTACCAGAAGATGTTATCAAAGCTGTCGCTATTACCCTAGCGCTGCCTGAATTAAAAAGAGATACTTTCGAAATTCTCAATGCTCAACGGCGCGAACTTGGATTACCAGATTTAAGTCCAAATGCTGTAATCAGTGGAGTTCAGCTACCTCAGTTGCCAATATCACCACAAATTGTCAAAGCGGTTCCTGGGCAATCCTTTATCATTAAAAATGTATTCTTTGATTTCGATCTGGCCGTGCTGAAACCCGAATCCTGGATTGAAATACGCAATCTGGCGGAGTTTATGAATGATTATCCGAATGCGATTGTGGAACTTTCAGGACATACTGATGCCTATGGAACGGATGATTATAACATAAGGCTTTCGAAACGAAGAGTGGAAGCAGTGAAAGGAGCGATGGCCTCTTTGGGTATTAGTTCTGAAAGATTACGATTTGTGTGGTACGGTGAAAAGTATCCGATTGCTACTAATTACACAAGGGCAGGGCGGGCCTTAAATCGACGGGTAGAGTTTCAAATATTGGAGCTGGACTAGCGGAGCTTACTTTGTTTGGCTAATTTTCTGCTTTTTTACTCGTGTGATGTATTGTTTTAGGTACTTGTTTTTAAGCTCCTCTTTAATCTGATCGTATTTCAATATTTTATTGATAACTAATTGCATAAGCTTCTCATTTCTTTTTGATGGGTAGCGCTCATAGGCTGCTGAGATCATCTCCATCGACTTTACATATTCTTCTTGAATGTAGTAGCGAACCGACTCGTTAAAGTATTGGAGTCCCGCTAATTCTTGAAGGTTGATCTTAACATGTCCTTCAAATAAGTCCCACTCATCTACACTTCCTTCGCCTACAGTGGTTAACATTGGTAGCTTACGTGGATCAAAGCCAATTTGTTCCATGCTCTGTGCCAATTCCTTGCTTATGCTTTTTAGCCCGCTTTCAGGATCAGTAGATTCGACGATTAGGTCTTGCCCATTCAGCTTCATTTTTATGAACACATGGTTTGGTAGTTCTATTATCTCATAATCATAATTGAAGTGTGATAAAACAAGCGCATAAATGGCGGTTCCAGTAAGGCAACCAAAGTTTCCGGTTGCCATGGTCTCAGACATGGTAGCTTGCTTACTATAATTGATAAGAAGCTTTTTGTGCACTCTGTAGAAAATTGACCTTAAAAAAGCCTTCTCTGATCTTTTCCGTCCCCGAATAACTTCAAGTTTACGGATCAAATCATCATATACTTCAAAATCATTGACTGATTTGAGGCCTTTTTCTTGGGTTTCGTCAGAGATAATGAACCGACTAATTGGGTGTGAATTTGGGTTTATATCAAGGGCGGGTACATTTTCATTCTGCCCGAAACATAACGTTTCTAGGCCGATCAAAAACACTGTTAATATGGTAATTCTTCCCTTCATCAAGTCTTCACAAACTGTCTTTTATAGCTATCCTATAAAGCCAACATAACATTAAGTTAACATTAAGATAACATTAAAGCAAATATGTCAAGTGATTAATACCTAAAACAGCTCTATAAACGATTTATATGTGTGTAGATAACATTATGTTAACATTAAACTTAGACTTGCGCCAAAATGCTTTTTTGTACTTATTGCGCACTGATTCAGAATATGAGCACGAGAACAATTGCGAAGTCGATAAGAGGGTATAGAAAGATTCATCGTTATCTAGGCTTAGGTATTGCTTTACTCTTGGTCATTAGTGCTATTACTGGTATTCTTTTGGCTTGGAAGAAAGATGTCGACTTACTTCAGCCGCCAACCCAAAAGGGAGCGCAATTAGCGATTGCCGACTATCAGCCAGTTGAGGAACTCGCAAATGTGGCGCTAGCCGCAGTAGACTCGTTGAATTTAAGTGCCGATAATCTAGACCGGATTGAGTATCGCCCCACTAAAGGCATCGCTAAGGTAATTTTCGATACAGGGAGTTGGGAGGTACAGGTAGATGCTACTTCGCTCAAGGTTTTATCAGTTGCCAAGAGACACTCTGATTGGATTGAAAGTCTGCATGATGGGTCAATCGTCTCTGATTTCTTCAAACTCCTGTCCATGAATGTACTCGGAATTGGCCTACTTTTTCTGATTGTAACGGGATTTTGGCTCTGGTGGGGACCTAAGAAGATTCGCGGCCTTAAGAAAAATTCCTAGTATTAAATCTTCTTGAAGAATGCCTTGTTATGCGCATAGCCTTCTATAAATTCCTAAATTCGATTAAGCACAATACAGGAGGTTGATGAAAAAGGTTGGCAAAGCATTATTAATCATATTCGGCGTACTTATACTCGCTATTATTCTTATACCAATTTTTTTTAAGGATAAAATCAAAGAATTGGTCATTAGTGAATTTGAAAAAAGCACCGAAGCAGAGCTTTACTTCGGGGATGTGAGCTTGGATTTGTTCAGGAACTTTCCAGATTTCACTTTGGGGCTTTCTGACATGGGAATCACAGGGAAAGGCGTTTTTGAAGGAGATACGCTTTTAAGTGTTTCTAATTTGAGCGCTTCGATCGATTTGCAAGAGGTTTTATTTGGCAGCAGAATTAACCTAAAGTCCATTGAAATGGTTAAGCCTGATATCACGATCATTACGCTGCTCGATGGCACAGCCAATTACGATATCGCTAAAGAAGGTGAGCCTTCGGTAGCGGCAGAGCCATCCGATGAAGAAGCTTCAGAAGTTACTTTCGGAATAAAATCTTTCAGTATAGAAGAGGGAGAATTTGTCTATTACGATCAAACGATCGGGTTCTTTACGCAACTAGGGGATATAAATGTCGAGGGGTCAGGTGATTTTGCCGCAGATATATTCGATCTCGTCACAAAAGGAGACTTAAACCTGATTGATCTAAACTACGAAGGGACGGATTATGTAACTGATAAGTCAGTGGATATTGACGCAACACTATCAATGGACCTGACGAATTCTAAGTACACCTTTAAGGAGAATGAAATCTCAATCAATTCATTTCCGTTGGTCGTCGATGGCTTTTTTGCCCTTTTGGACGATGGTTTTGGCATGGATTTGAAATTTAATGCGCCTAGGTCGGAGTTCAAGCAGTTGCTTTCTTTGATACCAGGTGTTTATAGCGATTCTTTTAAAGACCTTAAGTCAGAAGGTACCTTAACATTCGACGGGAATGTTACTGGCACATACAACGAAAGTACGATGCCCGCTTTCGGCTTGAATCTAGCGGTGAATAACGGAATGTTTCAATATCCCGATCTACCAGATGCAGTCAGCAATGTTCAAATGCGACTTAATGTTGAGAACAAGACCGGAATTATTGAAGAAACTCGAGTCGACCTAAGTCAAATGCATCTTGAAATGGGGTCTAACCCAGTTGACGCGAAGCTACTAATTGAAAACCTGAAGGACTACCGCTTAAACGCTGATATGAAAGGGAAACTCAACTTAAACGAGTTAATGAATTACTTCCCGATGGAGGGCTATGACTTGAACGGTACGCTGGATATTCAGGCACAAGCTGAAGGCGTTTATGATAGCCTGAGGAACCTTATTCCAAGGCTCAATGTGGCTATAGATTTGAAAGACGGCTATATCAAAACACCTGATCTACCATCGCCAATCGAGGACTTTTTGGTAAAAACAAAAATAACCAACCAGAGTGGACAGCTAAAAGATACCAAGGTCATCGTTGACAATATATCCATGCAGCTCGATGGGCAACCATTTCAATCCAACATGACACTTGAGAACCCAGATAACTTAGCATGGGATGTTAAAATGCAAGGAAATCTTGATTTGGATAAGCTAATGAAACTCTATCCGATGGAAGGGATGCAGTTAAAAGGCCAAATTACCACAGCGCTTTCTAGTAAGGGAAAAATGAGTGACCTAGAGGCGCATCGCTATAATAGAATCCCTACAAAAGGATCCTTGACCCTAGAGAACTTTGATTATCAAGGAGATGGAATAGACCAACCGATTACAATTTCCAAGGCAGAAGCAAAGTTTACTAACGAACAGATAGAACTCTCTGAATATAGCGGAACCGCTGGTTCAACACGCTACAATATGACGGGTAAATTGACAAATTATTTAGGCTTTGCTTTGAAAGATGAAGTTTTAGAGGGCGCGTTGTCTGTAACCGCAGATCAATTGGCGATCAGTGAGTGGATGATCAGCGAAGAGGAAGAAGGGACTTCGGTATCGGAAGCTGGCGATGAGCAACCAATGGAGGTAGTAAGAATACCTGAGAATGTTCAATTCAATCTACAGACGTCAGTAGGGAAAGTTACCTATAACAGTCTAGAGATGAATAATATGAAGGGTCAGGTTGTTGTAAGTAAAGGAAAAATAAACCTGAAAGGCGCTGGCTTCAATGCCATGAATGGTCGCGTAGATGTAAATGGAGAATACGATAGCAAACCAGATCAACCGACGTTTGATTTTAAATTCGGAGCGAAGCAAATCTCAATTCCATCCTCATTTCAAGCCTTGGATATGGTACAAAAAATGGCACCAGTAGCTGAAAAAATGACAGGACAGTTTACATCTAATTTCAGCTTAAAAGGAATATTGGGAGCGGATATGATGCCTGATTATACATCATTGACTGGTGGTGGTTTGATACAAATTTTGGAAGCAAGCCTGGGTGGTAATTCAGACTTACTATCAGGTCTATCATCGGTGACCAAGTTGGCCAAAGTTGGTACGGCTACTTTAGATAAAATCAAAATGACTGCTGAAATTAAAGAAGGTAGGTTGTTCATTAAGCCATTTGATGTGAAGCTTGGAGATTATCAGACGCAAGTTTCAGGAAGTACAGGAATAGACGGGTCTATCGATTACATTTTGAAAATGGATGTACCCGCTGGTAAAGTAGGAGGACAGCTAAACTCACTTGTTTCATCCTTTACGGGAGGGCAGAGTATTGTCGGTGAAAATATCACGTTGAACATAGGGATGGGCGGTGTTTTTTCAAAACCTGAATTTTCTCTAAGAAGTGTAAGTTCAGAAGAAGGAAAGAGTGTGACTGGAGCTGTCACAGGTCTTGTATCTGATAAAGTGGATGAAAAGAAAGAGGAGGCAAAAGCCTTGGTTGATAATAAAGTGAATGCTGCAAAAGACACTGCACAACAAGTCATTGAAGCTCAGAAAGATTCCTTAAAACTAAAAGCTGATGCCTTGTTAAAGGCTCAAAAAGATTCTATTTCAGCGCTTGCAGCTGAAAAATTGGGGCTTAATAAAGACAGCACGGACAAAAAATTAGAGGAGGTTAAAAATAAAGCTAAAGGAGCACTGAAAGGATTGCTTAAAAAGAAGAAGAAAAAGGATAACTAACCAAAGAGTTAATCTATTGAATCCTTTACACACCGAAAACCATATTTGATGATGTCCTTCAGCACGGACCGCTCTTGAACTAAGAGTGTTTCGGTGATTTTTGTGTATTCAGAGGCCAACGAGTGAAAAGCGGTAGTCTGAATATACCTTTCGCCATTAAGTATAATTGGGGTAGCCAAAAACTCAGAAACATTACCATATAGATTCTGTATTCCTTGACGGTTTGCTGGTGACGTACTAACATTTTTTAATATACCCGTGGAAAATTTTCTATGCCAGCCATCTTTTTTTGAATTCTGAGCGCTCGCTATCCACTGTTCTAGGGTTGGAAGTTTCATATTGGCCCATTTTGCGTAAGATTTAGCGTCCATCCACGTAATATTTATCACAGGAAAATCCATTTCCGCCTCACTCCTAAGCTCACCGAATTCGTCATGTCGCCAATTAATACCGGATTTTTCTACTAATCGAAATTTCCGTTCCCATCCTTGAAATCGCTTCTTTTTTGCTTTCTTAAACGGCTCTTGTTTTATAGTCTTGAATCTTGTTAAGTATTTATTAGTAGCATTTTGTAATTCTATGACCGACACTTTTAAGTCTTGTGCTTCAACTTCTGTGATATAATCTGTCTCTCTAATAAACTCTCTAAATTGTCTAACCGTAACCTCATTCTTCTGAATTAGAAATCCTTTTACCTGTCTAGCTGTCCCATTAATATTGATAGAAGTTTTTTCAACTTGAATGAGCACTTTTTGAATATATGGTTCGGAAAATACCACAACGACGGCCCCAAGTTCACGAGTATGCTCATCAAGTTGAATAAGGTTTTTACCAAAAAAGTCTATTGAATCAGAACGGATTATTTTTGATTTATAGCTAACATGGGATAATAATAAATTAGAGTTGGCTAGAGTTAAACTGTCAAATGGTAGCAGCGCTATTCCTTGGTCATCGGTTATTGCCTTAAGCCTGAGCTTTACTAAATCGCTGCCCTTAGGAAAAATGCTAATGTGTGCTCCACTAATCGGGGTACTGGTTGATTGATTAACTACTTTTAGCAGTATGTCCTGGCTGTGGATTAAGCTCACATTGCAGAGAATGAATAGTAAAGGAATGAATATTTTTTTCATTTAGACCGCTTAAATTTCTTGGCAATTGATCTTAGATATAAGTCACTGAATTTAGTGGTAAAGAGGGTAGGCTGATATAAGAAATGGGCTGATGCCTGGTCTGTCTTTAAATAGAAAAAGGTAGGTTGGTCAAATAGGCTATCCTCTATTTCTATGACCTTGCCAGCGTATGGAATGATAACTATTCCGTCAAGGTTAAAGCGATAAATAAATGATCGTAAAAGTCTTGAATCTTTAAAGTTTGAGACTAAAATTATATCTGTTTTAAGAAATAGCTTTTCTTTGATTATCTGACTCAGTACCTGCATATTTTTAGATATACAATCCAGACAATGGCTGTCTGAGAAAGCAAAAACTAGTTTGTTTCCTTCAATATTATTTTTCTGAACGAGTCCCGCGTTTACAGGTACTCCATCTAGAGTAATGAACTGATTTAAATGATATTCCAGGTTGGCCAACTCCTCATTAACCGCACTGTCATTTGAACAGCTTAGAAATAAAAAAAAGACAATTAGGAGGTTGAGTTTGACTTTCAATGGAAACTTAATTTCATGATTATTGGATTAGATGATTCAGTAATTGTACTCAGGAGATTTTGAAGTTCACTCTCGTTTTCATTGATTTTGTCTCCGTACTTTTCGAAAACATCTAAGAGTTCTTGAGGGTCTAGAAAAGCTAATAATGTATCGTCTTTCGTACCGACCACATTTATAGGCAGTAGTAGTTCTACACCTATATCGAAAACTATATTTTTAATAACTAGACTTGACTGGCTAGCTTTATTTTGAAGAAAATAATATTGATCGGCTCCATACTTAAAACTAAGGAATAGGCTTGTCTCATTATTAAAGAGGTTATCCATATGATAACAGAGTCGTTCATTCTGAGCTTTGATGAGGAAACCTTCAATTGAACCGAAGTACTTTTTAAGCAAATCTTTTGGTACTCCGAATTCACCAAAGTCAATCTTTAGGTCATTCTCCAATTTGCCCGTACTAGGGTCTACACTCACTATATTAGTTTGACCATAGGAGAGGGCAGATGTGGTTGAATTTGTGATAGAAATGGGTGAATTCGGCTCAAACCAGAACTGTTCGTAAAACTTATTTGGCTTATGTGTTTTGGATATTACGTTGAGACTTAAATCGGTTGTAAAAAGGTCATTACAAAATGTATCATTACATTGATTCGAAGTGGAAAAGATTAGGTGTTCTGAAGGTAGGTAATCGATGAAATCTGCGATTAGGGTCGATTTCGTTTTAGCTAAGAATTTCCCTTGAAGGTCGTACTTCAAAATGGATAGATAACTATTAGCATTGTCGAGCATCCAGACTTGTTCAATGCCCTTGATTGTGGCTATGGTAAAATCGTTTATATCTCCGTAATCAGTAGGTCCGTCACCCTCATTACCTATTTTCCTGACGTAAGCGCCGTTTTCATTAAAAACATATAACCCATTGGTATAATCCTTATCAAGAACATAATAGTGTCCATTTTTAAACAGGACTTTATCAATTGAACCAATAAAGCCATTCTTATTGTCTAGCGCTAGGAAGTTGACTGCTTTGAAAACTTGGCTGATTTGATAATTCGAGGCTAAGCTTGGGTCAATCTTAATTATTTGATTGTAGGAGTTTTCGGTCTCATGACTATTATGACAGGATGTAACTATTTGAATTACCGAAAAGATCAATGCAGCGAATGCTAAATCATAAAGACTTTTTTTCGTGAAAGGTGCCTGTCTCTTCATGAATCTCGAAGTTGTATTTTCTTATTAAGAGAGTTGACAACATAAAGTGTTGCCAACTCTTGATCATTTCTACAGATATTTTTTAGGACATGACTTGCGGTTTCTACTCTTGCAATACCTTACCACCCCTGAGATATTTGTTGATGTACCAATAGAAGCTGATCCACCTTGTTCATTTTCATCTATTTGGACATTGACTTCTACCTTTTTTGTTCCATTCTCTTTTGTTTTCAGCTTATATCCTTGGACTTGCTCTTCATCGTTGCTTTGATAAGCTTGAATACTTGTAAATGCAAAGGCTGTTAATACCAGTGCAATTGACAATAGTGTTATTTTTTTCTTCATGACAATTTATTTAGTATATGATTTATGTTTATAAATATAATAACTAAAAATAGTGAAACAATTAATAATAAATAAAATATAAATATTAAACACGTTACGATCATACACATTGAAGTTGTCACAAGTCTTGTATCTGAGAAGGTGGAAGAAACAGAAGGAGTGGTTATAGCCTTAATTAATCATAAGGAGGATACTGTAAATGGCAATCTGCCTAAGTGATCTATTTGATTATCTAGTTTCTTAACACTACCAACAATTTATTAATGTTTTCTTAAGCTATCTTTTGAGGCTTTAGTCTGTGTTTTCTCCTAGCCTTGTAGTGTGATGAAGAGCGAACACTTACAATCGGATTTGTCTACTGACAGCATTCAAATGTCTCGATTATCAATTGATCAAGCCATCAAACTGCGAAACGCTATTAATTCGAATAATTTAGGTCCAACAACGCCTTTTGGATCGGCTAGTGGAGTTTTTGAGCATGACCAAATCGATTTTTGGATGGATTTTGGCCCGATTGAAAACAATACTGAGATTTAAGCTTTCCAGCCTTTTTGAGCAACCTCATCGATGCTCAGTTCAACCTTATCTTTTAGTGAGGTTTTGTATTCTTGAAGGTGATGCGCTACACTGTCATCTGAGGTTCCAACGATTTGGGCAGCTAGAATTCCAGCGTTTTTGGCACCGTCTAATGCTACAGTTGCGACAGGTACACCGCCGGGCATTTGTAGTATAGATAATACAGAATCCCAGCCATCAATCGAGTTACTCGATTTTACGGGTACTCCTATAACAGGTAGAGTGGTAAGGGATGCAACCATTCCTGGTAAATGAGCCGCTCCGCCAGCACCTGCAATAATTGCTTTGAGTCCTTTGGCTTTTGCGCCTTTAGCATAATCAAACATCCTATCGGGAGTTCTATGGGCTGAAACGATAGTCAATTCAAATTCAACACCTAATTCTTCTAAAACTAATGCCGCCTCACGCATAACACGCAAGTCAGATTGGCTTCCCATAATGATTCCTACGACTGGTTGACTCATGCTTTTACTTTAAGTTGTGCTTTTACGAAGTTAACTTTTTCTCTTAATCGTTCCTTATCCGTATCGGTAATGGTAATGTGGCCCATTTTGCGAAATGGTTTAGTTAGTTTTTTACCATAAAGATGAACATGAACACCAGAAGTAGCTAAAACTTCATCCATACCTTCATACTTCGCTTCGCCTGTATATCCGTCTTCTCCAAGGACATTAAGCATTGCCGATGGGCTTACATTTTCGGTATTCCCCAATGGCCAATTTAAAATAGCCCTTAAATGCTGTTCAAATTGTGATGTTACATTCCCTTCAATGGATTGATGCCCACTATTATGCGTTCTTGGGGCTATTTCATTTACCAATAAAGTACCCTCTTTGGTTAAGAACATCTCTATGGCCAGAAGGCCCACCATCTCTAGTTTTTGAATTAGATCTTTGGCTAATGCTTGTGCCTCGTCTTCTACCTTGCTATCAATTTCGGCCGGAGAAAATAAGTACTCCACTAGGTTTTTCTCAGGGTGAAATACCATCTCAACGGTTGGGAAAGTCTGAATATCTCCCTTTTCGTTTCTAGCTACGATCACAGAAATCTCTTTATCAAAATCTACCAGGTCTTCAATGAAACCTGGTGCGTCGAAAGCCTTACTTAAATCATCCGCCTTTCTGATAACTTGTACTCCTCTGCCGTCATATCCGCCTGTAGCCAGTTTATTCACGAAAGGTAAAGAAGCCTCATTTTTTGCTACATCTTCTCGATTATTGACAACCGTGAAGTCAGCGGTAGGAATACCATTGGCTTTGTAAAATTCCTTTTGATGTAGCTTATTTTGAATAAGCTCTATAATAGCGGGTTGAGGGTAAACCTTTTTGCCTTCGGCTTCGAGTTGTTTGAGCGCTTTCGTATTTACATTTTCGATTTCGATCGTGATCAATTCTTTATCCTTACCAAAGGCATAAACAGTGTCGTAATCAGTCAATGACCCTTTCTGAAAAGTCGTCCCAATGTTTTTGCAAGGGGCATTTTCATCAGGGTCGATCACATGAATATCTAAGTTGAAATCGATGGCAGATTGGATCATCATTCGGCCAAGTTGACCACCTCCAAGTACACCAATTTTTAGGTTAGGATTAAAGGACATAAAGCGTTGCTGTGAAAATTCAAAGTTAGTTAAATAAACTAAAATTGGGACTTACTCAGGTATGTCTATTCCCATCTTTTGCATCAGCTTCGTCGCGTTAAAACTCTTACAGATTCCAGGAGTCAGTTTGTAGTCGAATTTGATTTCATCGCCTGTAATTTCGCTGTTAAAACTATAGTTTTTAACACCATTCAATTCGTTAGTAATGTTGCCCAGTTCTATGTCATGTGTGGACACAAACCCAAAGGCATACGATGCATTGAGCTGTTTAATCAAAGCAAGAGCTCCTTTATGACGATCCTTTGAATTGGTTCCTTTTAAGACCTCATCAATCATAAATAGGATTGGAGTTTCATTGTCAATAGATGCCAATAGCTGTTTTAACCTTTTAAGCTCGGCATAAAATGAGGATACGTTTTCTTCTAGATCGTCTTGACTGCGCATGCTGGTGAAAACATTCAACGGACTCACAGTCATTTTTGCAGCACAAACTGGTGCTCCCATTAGGCCTAAAATACAGTTGACACCCACCGTTCTAAGGAAAGTACTCTTGCCACTCATATTTGATCCGGTGATCAAGCAAATACCACCTTCACCATGAAACTCAAAGTTGTTGGTCACTCGGCTTTCTGATTTGATCAGCGGGTGTCCCAAACTTTCTGCTTCAATATCAAAGTGGTTGGTACTGATTGTTGGGAACTTGAAATCTGGGTTGGAATAGGCAAAACCGGCAATACTTGCAAGAGCATCGATCTCCGATATTGTTTCAAACCATGTCTTGATATCAGCGCTGTTTTCGTTTTTCCAATTGGCAATTTTTATGTACCAGAAGATATCCAAGAGCAAAAGGATGTCTAATACAATATAAAAGACATTGACGCGATTCTGAAGATTGTCCAGAATCATAGTAAGACTCTTAATCGTTTGAGAAGCACTAGTCTTATCGTTTAAGATGGTCTTTTTTAAGTGGGTCAATCTCGGGCTTGAGAATTCGGTGCTTTCAATCATTTGGATTTGGTACCTCATGGCATTCAAAGATTTGTACCCCTCTTCAGTTCGCTGAGTAACATCTCTAACTTTACTAAAAACACCGCCGAGGATAATTAGATTAAAAAAGCCGATAAGAACGGGTATGCCAGATTGCAAGGTGCCCATTGTACTCAAGGCAATAGTGGTAATCATGGCCAAAGGCAACACAGCCAACAAAACTTTGTAAAGACCTATGTTTTTTATGGAAGTATCCTCTTTCAGCCAGTCTAATAATGGTTGATGATCAATATCCGTATCAGCGTTAGCTTTGCCATAAGCTTCAAAATTTTGTCTAAAGTCGAGGTTTGGCGCTAATTCTTCTACGCTCTGTTGTCTGTCTCTTATTTCTTCGACTGACGCACCATAACCGAGCCATTTGGCCAAGGTCTTTTCACCTAAAAAGGTAGATGTCCTATTAATAAGTTGGAACAAAGAGTGTTTACCAAAAACATCAAGGTCTTCATGATAAGGGTGCGAAACATTATAATACTTCTTGCCATCTTCAAACCCTTTCAAATCATTGTCCATCCGTTTTATTTCGTTGGTATTGATCTGCTCTTGAGCTTGTGCTAGCTTTAAATCGAACCTTACCGTGGAGTGCTTTTTTAAAAGTAAAACGTAAGCGACCAACGCAACTACAATTATCGCCAGCATGGAGGCACCATCTTTATTATCGGCAGAAACAATGATACCAATTGTGGCGCCAACAAAAATGAGTACGCGTACCCAAGAAAGAGTTGTGTATTGACTTTTTAGTTTTCCAGCAGATTCAGAGAACTGAGATTGGCGTGATTTATAGTTTTTGTAGATAGCTTCTTTCAAGGCGTCGAGAGTTAAATCCGATTTAACGTAATTATTGAATAAGGGATTTCAAAAAGTCTGCTAAACTAGTGAATTGCCATATTCTTTCTATTTAGAAATTCTTTATATCTTCAAAGCTTACTGAACAGATTATCTGTGGCTATTGAAGAAAGTGAGTTGCTCGAAGCCTTTTCGAAAGGCGATGAAGCAGCTTTTGAAAAGTTATTCTCGGAATATTACGAACCGGCCTGTCGGTACGTGATTCGCATTATTCGCGACCGTGATACGACGGAAGAGATCGTCCAAGCCACGTTTGTCAATCTTTGGGAGAAAAGAGAACTCATTCGATCCGATATAAGCTTTAAATCCTATGTTTTTCGGGCGGCTTACAATACAGCCTTGAATTACATCAAACATCGTAAAGTCGTTTCCACATTTGTGGCCAGAAAACAAGAGCGAATTGTAGAGATTCAAAGAGAATTTGTCAGTCATCAACCCGATTTTGAACTGCAAAACCGAATTAAAGAGGCCTTGAGCGATCTACCACCTCAATGTCAAAGGGTATTTCGGTTAAGTAGGGAAGAAGGGTTAAAGTATCATGAAATAGCTGAAGAGCTAGGTATATCAAAAAAAACCGTTGAAGTGCATATGGGCAAGGCCCTCAAGTTGTTGAGAGCCAGTTTAAAGGACTATCTAGCCTTTTTTCTGCCGATTATCACATTGATGTAGGGGTTATGATAGGCTTGGTTGTTAAGTTTGAGAATAGAAAAAAGTAGAAGATGGAAAAGCTGATGGCCAAGTATTTGGCTAATGAGTTAAGTGAGAAAAAGCGTTCAGAGTTCGAATTGCAACTCGTTGAAGATGAGCAATTAAGAAATGAGTTTGAAGATTATTTGAACTTATGGCACGATTCTGACGGCGCCGATTTGCAATCGTTTGATGCAGATCAGGCTTGGAAGAGTATGTCTATTTCAAAAGCACCGCTTCAGAAAACGGTGCAGCTAGAAAGCAAACCGAAGTATACCTTATTAAAAATAGCAGCCACTTTATTACTGTTATTGGCGGCAGGTTATTTCTTATCGGATACCGTTAAAGAAACATTCTCAAACGAAAGCACTATCAAGACGCTGAGCGAGATTAGTACTGGCGCAGAAACAAAAGAATTCGAATTACCAGATGGATCTTCAATTAGGCTGAACGCCAATTCGAAATTAACCTATGCGCAAGGTTTTGGAGATTCACATAGAAGTTTAATATTGGTTGGTGGTGCTAACTTTGATGTTGAACGAAACGAGAGCTTACCCTTTATTATTAGTGCTGAAACCAGTGAGGTGGAGGTATTAGGAACTAGCTTTGATGTAAATGCTTACCCTGGAAAAGATATCCAATTGAACGTGACTGAAGGCCAAGTTCGCTTTTCATCTAATACGGTAAAAGATCAGAATGGTCTTGTGAAGGCTGGTGAGCGTGCCCAATTGTCTAGTGATGGTACAAGCTTAGAGCAGAGCCAAATGACCGATAGCAATTATGCTGCTTGGTGGACAAGGAAATTATTATTCCAAGAAACTAGTTTCAAGGAAGTTGTAGAAGCTTTAGAAAATACCTATTGGGTTGATATCGAGTTTAGTGAGGCGCTGAAAGGCTGTAAATTGACCTCGACTATCGACAATGAGCCAATGAACACTGCCTTTGAAATCATCAAGGCCTCTCTTCCTGAGAGTCAAATAAATGTCGTTCGTACCAAAGAAAACAAGATAAAATTAGAAGGAAAGGCATGTGCTAATTAAATTGGTACATGCTCAGGAAATTTCTGGTTTCCATTTTATTCCTATCATCTATTCAGGTAATTGCTCAAGAGTCAGGGCAATCGTCACTAGACAGCCGTCTGACGGTACAGTTCAATAGTGTTTCTATACCGAGTGCACTGCGTCAGATAGAAAGGCTGAGCGACGTCAAGTTTTCCTATAACAGTAATATTATTCCAAGAGATATCAGATTCGATCGTGCTTTCATAGATAAGTCAGTGCGCGAAATCTTGGAAGAACTTTTATCTACTGCCAACTTGTACTATCGCGAACTTGGCAGCACGGTAATTATTCTTAAGCGCGTCTACAGCAAACGAAAAATTTCAGGCAGAGTCATAGATAAAGACAGTCAGGCGCCCTTGCCTTATGCGAGTGTTTTTATTGAACGAAGTACTCTCGGCGTAGCCACAGATTTGAAAGGAGAGTTTGAGATTGAAAACATACCTGATATAGGATTTAATCTTGTCATTTCTTATGTAGGCTACAAGCCCAAATCAATCCCGTTTAACTATAAACAGCGAGTCGACAATGTCAATTTTGTGATTAAGCTGGAAATAGATCCAGTTGCACTTGAAAGTATTCAAGTAGTGAGTAAATCTAGAAAGCGGACTACTTACGAAGAGAGAAATCTTCTCAGAAGGTTTAAAACAGCTTTTTTAGGCCGATCAGATAATGCGAAAAAGTGTAAAATCATTAACCCAGAAGTTCTCCACTTTGAGGTGTTGGATTCACTCGGGAATTATAAAGTAACTGCCGACGACATTGTCTTTATCGAAAACCGAGCCTTGGGCTATCGAGTTGGTTATTTGTTGGAAGAGTTTAGGTTTGAGAACGGACTTAAAGTGAATATTGGTAGTGCCAAGTTCGAAGAGTTAGAAGCGCGATCGCGAAAACGATATAACAAATGGGAAACTGCCAGACGCAAAGCCTATAACGGCTCAGTTCAGCACTTTTTAAATGCTATGATTAATGGCAATCCTCAAGAAGAGGGTTTCAGTGTAAACTTAGTCCAGTATGATTCTGTGGCATCCGAATTTACAACTCCGCTAAATCCTCCACCGCTAAATGAAATTATAGAACTCCGAAAAACAGATAAGGACTACCTTTTTACGCTACATGCGGAATCTGATGTGGAGGTTACATACCAAGGAGAATATGAATCTAGCGCGTACAAGAAACTTTATAGAAGTACTTCAAGAAGTGGGAACTATAAGTATACCGATCGGAAAATAAGATCTTCCATAGCACTGACTAACTCGCAAAGCCTTTCGAGTTATCAAACCATTGGTCTTGACGCGAATGAGATTGAGATATTCCAAAAATCGATCATCTTCTTTGTCAATAAAGACACACCAATCGTGTTTCCAGGCCAATTTACAAAACCGCGAGATGTGCTATTCAGTGGCTGGTGGAGATGGGGAGCCTTTTCGGATTTTCTTCCTTTAAATTATCGCCCCGACTAGGAAAAAATATTGTATACCGCCAAGGCTGACAAATAGGCTACTGCAGTCATATAAGCCACCTGAATTAAAGGCCATTTCCAACCTTTGGTTTCTCGATACACTACAGCAATGGTACTCATGCATTGCATAGCAAAGGCATAGAAAACCATCAGCGAAAAACCGAGCGCCATCGTGTACATTGGTTTCCCAGTTTTAGGGTTAATCTCCTTGCTTAGCTTTTCAGTAATGGTCAATTGGTCCTCTTCATCGGCACCGATGCTATAAATAGTTGAGATAGTACCGACAAATACCTCTCTTGCAGCAAATGAGGTGATGAGCGAAATGCCTATTTTCCAATCATAACCAAGAGGAGCGATTACAGGCTCAATAAGTTTACCAAAGGAACCAGCCATGGAGTGCTCTAGTTTGTAAGCATTCAGTTTGGTTTCGAATTCCTGTTCTGAAGTATCATTCGGCAACTCAAGTCTCACGTATTCTTCTGCATTATTAAACTTGTCGCCAAATCCATAAGACGCCAACACCCATAAAAGAATAGAAATAGCGATAATTACTTTTCCCGCCTCGAATACAAAAGTCTTAGACTTTTCAAAAATGGTTAGACCAACATTCTTCCATTTTGGCACTTTATAGCCTGGCAGTTCCATTATGAAATAGCCTTTATGCTTGGTCTTAAGGATTAATTTCATGCCCCAGGCAGAAATTAAGGCTGCAAAAAAGCCTAGTAAATAAAGCGCAGTCAGTACTAGCCCTTTCATGTTGAAAATACCGAGTACGGTTTCATCGGGTACAACCAGTGCAATTAAGAGCGTATATACTGGTAGCCTTGCCGAGCAGCTCATAAAAGGCGTCACGAAAATGGTGATGAGCCTGTCTTTCCAGCTTTCTATATTTCGTGTGGCCATAATAGCAGGAATAGCACAGGCCATGCCTGAAACTAGTGGAACGACGCTTTTACCACTGAGGCCGAAATTCCTCATGAGCCTATCCATTAGGAATACAGCTCTGGACATATATCCCGATTCTTCCAGCAGGGATATGAAACCGAATAAAAGTGCAATTTGAGGGATAAATACAAGTACTCCAGCGAGCCCCGCTATAATTCCATCTGTCAATAGATCATTTAAAACTCCTGACGGAAGACTGGTTTTTACAAGCTCACTTAGACTCCCCAAACTAGCTTCAATCCAATCCATCGGTGTATCTCCCCATGAGAAAATAGCTTGGAAAATGAGCATCAGGATTGCCAGAAAAATTACGTAGCCAAATACCTTATGAGTCGTAATTCTATCTATTCTTTGGGATAAAGTGGCGCGTTTGCTCGGCTCGGATTTCTTGATATTTCTGTCGACTATATCAGAAATTAGCGCATATCGATCGAGTGTTTCTTGGGACTGAGTCGGCAAGTCATAGAAACCATTTTCACGCTTAACGTCCTCTATTTTTGCCTTATTCTCTTCGCTTAAAAACTTTAGTCGTACATTTTGTTGGGCAAATTGATAAGCTCGGTAGTCATCTGCGATATCAAATTCAGCCTTTATGGCATCAATGGTATTCTCGGCCAGGGGTCGAACATCGTAAAATGGGCGCTTTGGTTTTACCAAGGATTGTGTGATTACATCCTTTAAAGTGTCAATGCCATCGCCAGAATGAGAATTAGTAGGTACTATTTTTACACCAAGGTCGATAGAAAGGCCACGTAGATCGATTTTTAGTGCCCTTCTTTCCGCCACATCCATCATATTCAATACAAGAATGATAGGAATATTCAAGTCTCGAATCTGTGTGAATAAAAGTAAGTTTCTTTTGAGGTTAGAGGCGTCTGCTACAATGATGATTAGGTCAGGGTGTTGCGCATGATCGGTATCTAATAGGATTTCTTGTACTACCTGTTCATCCAAGGTTTTTGGATAAATACTGTAGGTGCCTGGTAAGTCAACTAATTCAGATCGTTCGCCATTTGGTAAGTTCAAACGGCCCGACTTTTTGTCTACTGTAACTCCTGGGAAATTTCCGGTACGCTGCTTTAGGCCAGTGAGCAAATTGAAAAGTGTAGTCTTACCTGAATTTGGGTTTCCAACTAAAGCTATTTTCAAATCGCCCTTGGTCGACATATTACATTTCTTCTAACAGTATACAAGAAGCCTCACTTTTTCGAAGAGAAAGCTTATAACCAGCTACTTCGATGGCAATAGGGTCGCCTAGAGGTGCTATTAATTCTAAAGAGATTTCTGCGCCTGGTAAACAGCCCATTTCCATAAGTTTTACTGACAAGGTTTCGTCCGTAAACCCTTTAATGGTTCCCTTTTCTTGGATTTTGAGATGCGTCAGGTTTCGCAATTCTTATTTAGATTAATTATAAAGAGGCGCAATTTAGTCGTCAGAATCTGCTTTACAAAGGGTTGAGACTTATTTGTCAGGTTCTAAAATCCAATCTGCATGTTTTAAAGACTGCCATTTGACTTTGGATAAGTCAACGGAGCTATCGACCAGTTGAAATTTGGGTTGATTATTAAGTTTGGCGTAACCCTCTGCTCTCACTTCAACATCACCAAAACCTTCCTTTTTGTACTTTTTATCAAGGTATTGGGCAAACTGCCAGACCAAGTCTGGTTTGCCAGGCAAAGCTGCTGCCTGTTTTCTGGTAAGGAAATCTCTCGGTTTTACTACCCAAGTAGAATCTTGGGAAGTGATATTATAATTGAGTCTACCAGACTTGTAGCGCAACATCATTCGCCAGGCTAGTCTATGACCCTCTTCAGTGTAAAAGACATCCCCTTTATACAAATGATGACGAAGTGGTAAATAAATTTGAAAGCTGAAATAAGCTAACATTAATAAACAGGTGGCCAAACTTCTTGCCCCAAGGTTCGGTAGGGGAAGGGCATCGTAGTTTACGACAGGTTTATTTTTGAAGAATATCCGCCTAATGGTTTCTTGTTCAAAGAAGAATACACTCAATCCGATCATTAAATAGGGGAAAATGCCTATTTGGAATACTACTGAGTTAAAAAGATGGAAAATCAGTGAAATGATAAAGGCCGGCATTCTAGTTTTCTTAAAAAGTAGAAAATAGATTATCAGCCCGTCGAAAGCGATGCCCCCATAGACGACCATTTTTTGAAGCCACTCTTGAGTGAGCGCGCTGCCAATGAGCCAGTAGTTGGATTTTCCCGCGAAGTTCATCGCTATAAACTCACCTGAAACCCAGCCCGGATAGAACTTGTGCATGGCCGCAAATGTGTAGACAATCCACATTTGCAAAATGAAAATATTGATACACCACCTGGGGCAGGTAGTAGAAACTACCGAATTCTTTCGCCTGGCATCTAATGAGGCATAAGCATGCGCAGGAACTATCAGCATGAATACGCACAGTAAGATCAGGAAGTAGTAATGATTGTTGTAAGATGTTTTTTGCATCCAATACACACAGGTCCATAGTATAGTGAACATAGCCAGTGAGGCACGATAGTAAAAGCCCAACATTACACCAATACCACATAGAGCCATTACACCGAAATAGATGTACATGCTGTAGTTATCGTCTGGAGGTTGAAGCCAGTTGAAGCCAATAAGTGTAAATGTAAATTCAGGCTCTATTAAAACGCGGCGTACCCAACCCGTGAGGATAGCACCGAAAGTTTCGGCGAATAATAAAAACCCAAAAACAATCCTAAATAGAATTAAGGGGGCATTATCTACTGGTTGAAACTGCTTTTTTAGCCAGATCACTAAGTGTGTAATTGAATTTTATGATCTAATTTAATGTTATAAGCGCATGACAAACAAGAAAAAAAAGGCAATTCGACCAACTGATAAGTCTAAAGGGAAGGTAAAAGAGCCTACCAAGACGACCGAGAATGAAGAAATAGACGCCTTTGATTTTGGTGGCTTTCCAAGTGATGTAGATCTGAAAAAGAACCTCGGGTGTGGTGGTTGATTACTCCGTGTAGAATACACGCTTAACACGATTGCTCACGTTGGTCAAGATTTCATAAGGAATTGTTCCAGCCCAATCTGCGAGTTGACTAACCGATGGGTTTTCACCAAAAACAACTACTTCATCCCCAACATTTGCATTCAAGCCAGTTACATCGACCATTGACATATCCATACAGATATTACCTACCGTCTTAGCCTTCTGCCCCTGTATGACCACAAATGCATTTCCATTACCAAATACGCGTAAATAGCCATCGGCATAGCCAATAGCAATTGTTGCGATTTTCATGTCCTTTTTGGCAACACCACTTCTTCCGTAGCCTATCGTTTCACCAGATTTTACATACCTAATTTGTGAGATTACAGTTTTAAGATAGGCCGTATTTTGAAGATCGCCATCCTTTAGGTGGCTTACTTCTATCCCATGCAAGCCGATTCCGAGCCTAACCATATCTTCTTGAAATGAATTATGACGCACAATACCGCCAGAATTTAGGATATGCCTTATCGGTTTATAAGCCAATGCATCCTCTATTTTTTGTGCACCAGACCTAAATTTATCGACCTGATCTTTTGTGAAATCACTATGTTCCAATTCTTCAGAAGCAGCTAAGTGTGTGAAAACACTTTTTACTTTGATTGACTTATTCGAAGTGATATAATCAATGAGCTGATCTAAGTCCTCTGGATTAAAACCGAGTCGGTTCATGCCAGTATTCAAAATCAAATGTGCCTGAAGCTCTCTATCGGCCAAGGCATAGGCTTCGGTAAACGATTTAAGTTGTTCTAGACTGAAAATTTCAGGCTCCAGATTAAATCGCATTAAGTTAAACGGATCGTCATCCGAGGCATTCATAACCATAATGGGTAACGTAACTCCGTTTTTCCGTAGCGCGACACCTTCATCCGCGTAGGCCACCGCTAGGTAGTCGACTTTATGAAATTCCAGCATCTTGCTTACTTCTTCACTGCCAGAACCATAGGCTAGTGCTTTCACCACCACCATTATCTTAGTATCTGGCTTTAATAGACTTCTGTAGAAATTTAAATTATGAGTAATAGCGTCCAGATTCACTTCCAAGACCGTTTTATGACCTTTTTCGGCGAGTAGTTTCGATACCTTTTCCAGGGCAAATTGTCTGGCACCTTTGATCAGGACCAATTCATTTTGGAATTGGTGTATTTCATCCGACTGTAAAAAGCTTTCGGTATTGGTGTAAAAGGTAGCAGGCAGATCAAAGACCTGTTTATGCTGAGATAGTTGTGGCCCTATACCGATTAATCGATTGACATTCTTTTGAAGGAGCAGTTGATTGAGTTCAGTATAAAAGGTTTTCGAATGTTTATTCTGTATGAAATCCGAAAGAATGATCGTCTTGTTGCTTACATGCTTTTGCTGATCCATAAAGTCCAGCGCTTTGTGTAACCCAGCCACATCGTTATTATAAGTGTCGTCGATCAAATAGGAACGGTTAATTCCTTTTTTGAGCTCTAACCTCATTTTGATCGGTTGAATTCTATCGATCCCTTCTTGAATATCTTGAGTCTTGACTCCTAACACTAGGGATGTAATGATGCAATGGACAATATTTTCAAGTGATGCTTTGTCCTTTAAGTTCACACTAAAAGTATATTGTTCTGTCCCTTTTCTGATCGCTAAATGGTGCCCCTCTTTCAATTCTACATTATAAACTCCTTTGCCATTAAACGACCATCCAATCTTTTCACCTATAAATGATTCATTGATTTGACGAGCAATGAGCTCGTGGTCCATACAAAAAACGAGCGCTTCGCTATCCTTGAAAAGCTTCAGTTTTTCTGAAACTTTCTGGTTTTGAGAATCAAAAAACTCTTCGTGAGCTGTTCCAATGTTTGTAAATATGCCGATGGTTGGGGATATGATGCTCGCCAACTTTTCCATTTCTCCAGGCTGGGATATACCAGCTTCAAAAATGCCCATATTAAATTCTGGACCAATTGGCCAAACTGAAAGAGGTACTCCAATTTGAGAATTATAGCTTTTTGGGCTCTTTAAGACAGAGAAACGAGTTGATAAAATATCATAAAGCCATTCTTTAATGATTGTTTTACCATTGCTCCCAGTAATACCGATTACCGGGCTGATAAATCTTTTTCTCTTTACCGTGGCCAAAGTCTGCAGTGCCTTGACACTAGTAGTCACTTTTATAATGTTGATATTTTCGACGGCCTCAACATCTTCCTCAACAATGAAATTTTTAACGCCTTTCTTAATGAGTTCAGGAATAAAGTCATGCCCATTGTGGTTTTGTCCTCTAAATGCTATAAACAAGTCATAGGCGCCATATTCATTCACTCTACTATCAATTGAAATATGATCAATCTCGACGATCGGGCCATGAGATAAAAATCGACCACCAGTAGATTCTGCTATGTGCTGTATGTTCAATTTAGAAGAGTTTAACCCCATTAGGAACTTTTGTATCAGGAGTGCAAAGTACTACTTGTCCATCTGAATTCGGAAATCCAGTAACCAATACTTCAGACATGATTTTTCCGATTTGTTTGGGGGGGAAGTTCGTGATGCAAACGACTTGCTTCCCTAAAAGATCTTCTGGTTGATAAAGTGCTGTGATTTGAGCACTAGACTTTTTTACCCCCAACTTTTCACCAAGATCCACATGTAATATGTAGGCAGGATTCCTAGCTTCGGCATACGTTTCAGCCTTTATGATTGTCCCTACTCTTATCGAAACTTTCTCGAAATCTTTCCAGTCAATGAGGCCCGTCATATGGTTTTGTAAATTAAAATTGACCTAATAAGAAACCTTTTTTTGCTCCTGCCGTAAGGCTAGTTACAAAATTTTGTTATTTTTATGGCCCTTTACTGAGTAAAGTATGTTGAAAAAGGTCTCTATATACGTAGCTAGTTCACTCCTTGGAATGTGTTTTTTGAGCGTTAACGCTCAAGCACAAGAGGAAGGTGGAGTAGAAGAAAGAGTGGTGCCGATAGTCGTAAATAATGACTCATCGACCGTAGAATCAACAATGGAAGACGGAAAAGTGGAAATGACGCCGACTTCTGAGGAGATTAAAGCACCAAAAAACGAAACACTTTCAACTATCCCAATTAAAATCAATACCGTTCCCGCCAAACCATCTGCAACACCGGTTGACAGCGATAAGACGAAAGTCAAAGAAGGAAAATCCGATATTTCTTTCAATATCTTTTATTTACTCTTCTACAAATTCAAGCAAGTCGATATTACCGACTCCTTTTGAGTCTTTTCAATACCGTTTAAATTTATAGTTTGCAATGATGTTGCAAAAACATCTATTATTGCAAAATGTTAGGACGCATTCTCACATTCTTTTTAACCTTTTTGCTATTGGGCTTTGTGTCTAGTGGTCAAAAGTATTGTGACTATGAGATTTCAGGGGTAGTTCTTTCCAGCGAAAATGGAGAGCCTGTGCCTCTGGCCACAGTAGAGATTATTGAAGGCAGCTCAAAACAAACCTTAGTCAATGAGATAGACGGAACTTTTGAAGTCCCGAAAGTATGTGCTCAGAATATTTCGATAATCGTCCGATTTGTAGGGTTCCAGAAATTTGAAAAGACCTACAAACTAAAAAAAGGAAATAATAAGATTGAAGTTCGCTTGGCTGTAGATGTTAAGAACTTGGGCGACGTAACAGTTGAAGAAGAAAAGGTCGAAGAAATAGCCACACTAAAAGTCTCCGAATTAGATGCAGCAGCCTTGGATAGAACGGCAGGAGTTTCCTTGGGAGAGGCTTTAACTAACATCAGTGGTGTAAATATGTTGCAGACAGGCCCTACCATTGCTAAACCTGTAATTCATGGGCTTCACAGTAACAGGATTTTAATTCTTAATAATGGTATCAGGCAAGAAGGTCAGCAGTGGGGCCAAGAGCACGCACCAGAAATTGATCCTTTTGTAGCGAATAACTTGAGTTTAATAAAAGGTGCAGCAGCTGTAAAATATGGTCCAGATGCGATCGGTGGTGTTATTCTAGTGAATCCTTCAGAATTGCCTAGAGAAGCCTCTTTTGCTGGAAAGATCAATGCTGTAGGTGCTTCGAACAGCCGTTTATATGCGACTTCTGTTTTGCTAGAAGGTGGCATTTCAGGACTTGATGGTTTTGGGTGGCGCGTTCAAGGCACGTTTAAAAAGTCTGGAGATGCGAGAGCGGCAGATTATAGGCTCACAAATACAGGCTCTGAGGAACGCAACTTTTCTGTTGGTTTGGGGTATCACAAAGAAGATCGTGGTTTTGAAGTCTTTTATAGCAGTTTCAATACGGAACTTGGCGTTTTAAGAAGCGCCCACATTGGTAATCTCACGGATTTGGCGAGGGCAATTGCGAGTGATAGGCCACTATTTATTGAAGACTTCAGTTATGATATCAATAACCCTTTCCAAGATGTAACCCACCAGCTTTTCAAAGCTAATGGTCATATTGGAGCCTTTTCTGTTCAGTACGGCTTTCAGAGCAATATCAGGAAAGAATTTGATGTCAGAAGAGCAGGTCGTTCTGAAATACCTGCTTTATCATTGAGTCTTAATACCCATACTTTTGATGTTGATTTGGACATGCCTGCAAAGGGAGATTGGAAGTGGGATGTGGGAGCGTCATTTATGTACCAAAGTAATGTCAATGATTCTGAAACAGGAATCAGGCCTTTAATCCCTAATTTCAATAATACCACCGCTGGGGCACATGTGATTAGTAGGTACATTCAGCCGAGATATGAACTTGAAATAGGAGCACGGTATGACTTTAAACACTATTTGATTAAAAGGTTTGATAGGAATAATGTATTGCAAAAGCCAGAGTTCGATTTTAACAATTTAACGGGTTCTGCAGGTGCTATTTTCTTTTTAAACAATTCATGGACGATCAGGTCCAATATTGGAACTGCATGGCGCGCTCCACATGTAAATGAGCTTTACAGTGAAGGATTACATCATGGTGCGGCTGCGCTCGAAGAAGGGAATGATCAGTTGGTTTCTGAAAAATCGATCAAATGGATTACCAGTTTAGAACGGCAAACAAGCAATATGAACCTGAGTATTTCGGGTTATTATAACCTAATCGATGACTATATATTCTTGAGACCAGAGAGCGTGGAGTTAACGATTAGAGGCGCATTTCCAGTATTCAGATATAGACAGACGGATGCATTACTTTATGGATTGGATGTGGATTTAGACTATGATTTTTCGGAGCGTTTGAGTACCAATACAAGATTGTCACTTATTCGGGCCGAAGACCGTAGCCTGAGTAGTCCCCTGATTAATATTCCAACCAGTCAACTAGAGAGCTCGCTCTCCTATCACTTTAGTGAAGGGAAACTGCAAAAGCCATACATTTCTTTTGGCTTTACGGCAGTCTCAGAGCAGCGAAATGCCCCAAGAGTCATATCCATCGATGACGTATTAGAAGCCAATAGGAATGACGTGGATTTATTTGCCAACGACCCTAGTATTTTCGACTTCACTGCACCTCCGAGTGGCTATATCAATTTTGGGTTAAGTGGTGGCTTTGATTGGCCGATAAGTAATGATCACGTGTTGAACGTATTCATGTCGGTTGACAATCTTTTTAACAACAGCTATCGCGATTACTTAAATAGATTTCGGTATTACGCGGATGATTTGGGAAGAAATATAAGCTTGAAACTGAGCTATACTTTTTAGGAGCCTCTACTTCATTAAGCCTTCGATGTCTTTCAAGCTTAGGTTACCTTCATAGTAAGCTCGACCAAAGATTACACCTTTAACACCGATATCTTCTAGTCTCTTAATATCATCGACGGATCTTACCCCGCCGCTAGCTAGGAAATCGACATTTGGAAATTTCTTTACTAAACCCTCGTACATCTCGAAGTTTGGTCCTTCTTGAATTCCATCTTTTTCAACATCAGAGCTCTTTACATACTTAATGCCTCTCATGTAGAAGAAGTCAATATGCTCCTCTAGATCGATATTGGTATTTTTCTGCCATCCTCGTATGGCAATTTTTCCGTTTTTGGCATCTGCACCGAGCGTGATTTTTTCACGACCATAAGACATCATCCAAGAGGAAAAGAGTTCTTTTTTATCGATAGCTATAGAAGCGGCAGTGATAGAAGTCGCTCCGTATTCATAAGCTTTGCTAATGTCACCATCAGTAGAAATACCCCCACTAAAATCGATTTTTAGATTAGTATAACCCGCAATTGCTTCTAGAATGTGATAGTTTATGGGGCTACCTTTTCTAGCGCCGTCTAAGTCGATAATATGAATCTTTTGAATACCATACTCTTCAAACTGACGGGCAATATCAACTGGGCTATCTTTATAGACTTTTTCGCTTGAATAGTCTCCTTGCTTAAGTCTAGTAAGTTTACCGTTGATAATTGAAATTGAAGGTATAATCTGAATCATATTTTTCTCCTGTACAAATCTGAAATGGGCCAAAAATAGCAATTTTTAGACCAGCGAGGGTAAAGTCTGGTTTAAATAATTGTTATGCGCGAAGCCTATGAACATAACGATTATTCAGGAGATTTCCAAGGCAAATCTTAGACTAGCTCAAGATGCTTCGGCATCTGTGATCAACTTAAAGCCAGAACCGTGTAATGTCATGATTTGTACGGAAGGGTCCACCTTTAAATGCTTTCTAAGCTTGGCAATATAAACGTCCATACTTCTGGCGTTAAAGTAACTATCGTCTCTCCAGATTAGCTTTAAGGCTACCGATCGGTCTAACGGCTGATTCATATGCAAGCAAAGCAGCCTTAAGAGTTCAGACTCCTTTGAGGTCAACTTCGTTTGGTTATCACCTTCACTCAGTATTTGTTTGTCATAGTCGAAATGGAAACGTCCAAAATCGAAAGACTTCTGATCTGAAATCTGCGGATTCTTTTCTGCTGTTCGTCGTAAAATAGCTTGGATTCTCAGTAGAAGTTCCTCCATGCTGAAGGGCTTTGTAATGTAGTCGTCGGCACCAATTTTAAAACCTTCCACCGTATCTTCCTTCATCGATTTTGCGGTCAAGAATATGATCGGCGTTACAGAATCATTTTTTCTAATCTCTTTGGCCATGGAAAAGCCGTCTTTCTTCGGCAACATCACATCAAATAGGCACAAATCGTAAGATTCTCTTTTAAAGGCATTAAGCCCTTCCTCTCCATCTCTGCAGAGCTTTGTTTCATACCCTTTCAGGGTGAGGTATTCATTTAAAATTTGACCCAAATTTAGGTCGTCTTCTACGAGTAAGAGTTTGAAACTAGCCATGGTTAAAAGGTAAATATATTTTGAATGTGCTTCCTTTTCCGAGTTCACTTTTTACGTTAACGGACCCTTCGTGCATATCAACGATGTTTTTAACGTAGGATAAGCCGAGGCCGAAACCTTTTACATCGTGAACATTTCCAGTAGAAACTCGGTAGAACTTTTCGAAAATCTTCTCGATGGCCTCTTTAGACATGCCAATACCCTTGTCCGTTATTTTAAGAATTATACCAGACGAAATGTTGTCTGTTCTTATGTGGATATTTGGCGCCTCTGGGGAATATTTATTTGCGTTATCAAGTAAATTGTAAATGATATTTGTGAGGTGGACAGGGTCTGCTTCTAATACAGAATTCGTTGCATGAAGCTGACTGGTAATTTCTCCGCCTCGCTTTTTCACAAGGATATCGATATTGACCAAGGCCTTTTCTATAATGCCATGAATATCTATTTCCTCAAACTTTAGTTTAAAGTCCTTCTTATCTAAACTCGCAATCTGTAATACCTTTTCTACCTGCATACCCAGTCTTTTGTTCTCATCCCTGATGACTTGGACATAGCGATCGACAATAGAAGGATTACTTTTTAAGTCGTCGTCTTGCAGCGCCTCGGTGGCCAATGAAACAGTGGCTATAGGCGTTTTAAATTCGTGAGTCATGTTATTCACGAAGTCATTTTTAATCTCAGATATCTTCTTTTGCTTTAGGATAACCATAATAGCGTAACCAAAACAGCCAATGACTAGAATGAGTAAAAGGCCAGAAGCTGAAAGTGGAATAATGGCTTTATTCATCAAATATCTTTTCTGCTTTGGGAAATCAATCGCAAGAAAAAACTCCTTATCAATTAAATCCATTGGGAAGAGATTCACTTTCAAATCCGAAGTTTTAATACGCTCACGATCACTCTCTTGGTTTGCGTTAAGAAGCTTTAGCTCATTCGAAGGCGCATGAAGAATTCCATAGTTGTAAGGAATATTGACACCGTGGTTCTCTAGACTTTGATCGATCAGTGTATCAAGTTTGACGGGGTCTATTCTGGTGAAAAGTTGTTCGCTACCAGCTAAATGATTGGCCCATCTGCGTTTCAACATGTTGAGTTGTTGTTCCATTTGGCGGCGCTGTTGCCTTGGGTCAATACCTCGGTTTGCATAGTTATTTGGCATGGCTTTCGAGAAGGCCTCGAAATCTATCTCCATTAAAACTTGTCCTGTTCGTTCGTCGAATTGAACACTGAAAAATGCCTGCAAAAACTCTTCTGGTGGAGGCATAGGCGTGGCAGAAATAGTTTCGGGATTGTTGACGTCCGACGCATTCCTGAGTGAGTCTCTAAAAATCGGTGGGCCAGCGGGCTCAAGAGGTGGTCTTACGCCCATATTGTTCTCTAAAAAACTAATGCCTTGTTGTATAGCTAGTTCTTGGGTTACGTCATTGAGCGCTTCGTTTACACTCTGATTAAAGCGTTCTTTATTCACTTTAGTGACCTCCCTAATCCAATAATACTGGAACCCTACTAAGCCCAGAAGGGCAAAGCTAAGTAAGCCAATTAACCATCGGATTCGTACACGAGTCATACCCAAAAGTACTCTAATTATTGCCCTACAGTATTAGGTTAACAATAATTAACATCGTTTAACCGTCCTTTAACATCGTTTTGCATTTGATACAAGTACTTTTATATCAAGTCATTAACGATTATGCATTTATGAATTATTTAAGACAACAAAAATTAAAATTTGCGGCCCTTGCGCTGCTGATTTTGTTTGTAGGGTTTGGTCAAACTGTACAAGCACAAACGGAAAATAGAAGTGAAAGTCAATCGGTATCAATTTCAACGACCGAGGATGGAAAAGTGAAGCTGAAAGTCATCAAAAAAGTAGGCAACGATGAGACGACATTTGAGAAAACTTATGACTCTCACGAGGAAATGAAGAATGATCCAGATTTGGAAAAGTATGGCATTGATCTGAGTTCCTCACTCTCTTTTGGAAGCGGAAACGTTTCACCTAGGATTTTTTTACATAACGGACCTGGTAAGAGTTTTTGGGATCATGACGATGATTTCGATATCGACTCTTTGAGAAGTAGTCTTAGAGGAATGATGAAGGGTTTCGGTCCTAATGTCTTCTCATTCGGTTTTGATGATGACGACTTCATGGACATGGATTCTCTGGTTCAACGTTTCAGTTTCGGAAATAATAACGGGCGCTTCTTCTTCAATGATGACGAAGTTTTCGATATGGATTCCTTGAGAGACGTACTTAAAGATCGCTTTAAAGGGATGAATTTTAACTTTGATTTCGATTTCGACCATGAGGAGGATGGCGCTTTCCGAACTTGGAGGTATAATGGTGATTACGACGACGATGACGTGAAAGTGATTTCTAGAATCAAGGTCTTTGTAAGATCAGCGAATGAAAAAGATAAAGAAACAGCTGGAACGGAAGAAATGGAAAGCCTTGAGCTTAGAGATATCAATTTCTACCCCAACCCGAGCGATGGCCGTTTTGATGTAGAACTTGAGACAGGCAGCGATTCTGAAATTAGAGTAGTGATCATTGATCCAAACGGAGGAGAGGTTTATAACCGTAATGGTAAACCTAGAGATGGGCGATACGATTTCCGAGTTGATTTAAGCGGTGAGGAGCCTGGCATATACATTATGAAGGTAGTCCAGAACAATAAAGCATTGACAAAAAGAGTAATTATCGAATAAAGTAACGCTTTCAATTTGTTTAGCTAGAGGAAGTCAGAAAAGCTTCCTCTTTTTTGTTTTTAAGCCCTTATATTTGCCGCTCAATTTATTGATCATGTTACTTAAAAACGACAGATACAATGTACAGGGTGTAGATTTGGTCGACTTGGCCGAGGCTCACGGTACACCGCTTTACGTTTATGATGCGGACAAGATAAAAGCACAGTTCGATCGCCTCAATAACGCCTTTGGTGACGTAAAGTTGAGAGTTAAGTATGCTTGTAAATCTTTGACTAATCTGTCGATACTTAAGCTTTTGAGGAGCTATGGTTCTGAGTTGGACTGTGTGTCTATTCAAGAGGTTCAACTAGGATTGATGGCTGGTTTTGAACCAGCACAAATTCTTTATACCCCCAATTGTGTTTCTTTCGAAGAGATCAAGGAAGCAGTTGAGATTGGTGTTATGATCAATCTGGATAATATTTCTATTCTTGAGCAGTTTGGGCACGAATATCATGGATCTGTACCGGTTTGTATTCGACTAAATCCGCATATAATGGCGGGGGGCAACAAGAAAATATCAACTGGTCATGCCGATTCGAAATTTGGAATTTCCATTTATCAAATGGCTCATATTCTTCGTGTCGTTAAAACTTACGATTTGAATGTTGTGGGGCTTCACATGCACACTGGTTCGGATATTCTTGACGCAGAGGTTTTTCTTCGGGCTTCTGAGATACTTTTTGACACTGCAAAAAATTTCGAAAATCTTCAGTTCATAGATTTTGGTTCAGGCTTTAAAGTGGCCTACAAGACGGGTGATATTACTACCGATATTGAGGACTTAGGTAACAAGCTTGCCGAATCTTTTAAAAGTTTTTGTGCTGACTATGGTCGAGATTTAGAAATGTGGTTTGAGCCTGGAAAATATATTGTCAGTGAGGCTGGGCTGTTTCTAGTAAAAACGAATGTGGTGAAAACTACCCCAGCTACGGTTTTTGTAGGCGTGGATTCTGGTATGAATCATCTGATCAGACCCATGATGTATGATTCTTACCATGAGATTGTTAATATCTCAAATGCATCGGATACGAAGCGTGTTTACACGATTGTGGGTTACATATGCGAGACAGATACTTTCGGGTTGGATCGTAAACTTGATGAAGTGAAAGCAGGTGATATTTTAGCCTTTAAAAATGCCGGAGCGTACTCCTTTAGCATGGCTTCTAATTATAATTCTAGATTGAGACCAGCAGAAGTTTTAATACTTAATGGCGAAGCTCATCTGATTAGAAAACGGGAGGTATTCGAAGATTTGGTTAGAAACCAGATAGAGATTGATATCTAATCTTTATTTCAAGAATTTATCTGTTTGGCATATTGCTTGTACCAATCGATAAATCAGTATTTTAGCATACAATTGAAACGCAAATAAGTTATGAAAAGATCAATTCAAATCGTTGTCCTTCTTGGAATCATGATGGCTTCATTTACTTTAAAGGAGCAAGACAACGCGCTCAAAAAGAGTATGGAGGCAGGTAAAAGTACGTATAGCGCAGTCTGTTTAGCCTGTCATATGGATAGCGGACAAGGTATACCAACAGTATTTCCTCCATTGGCCAAGTCTGACTATCTCATGAAAGACGTTGATAGAGCTATTGAAGGGTTGATCAAAGGGCTATCAGGTGAAATTGAAGTAAATGGCACTAAATACAACCAAGTAATGCCAGCGAGCGGCCTCAATGATGAGGATATTGCCAATGTGCTCAACTACGTGATGAATTCGTGGGGAAATAAGGCTAAGTCTACACTTACAAAAGATAAAGTAGCTAAGGTAAGAGCAAGTTTGAAGTAGCTACTTCAATACTAAAAATTTTGATAGGCAGTTAATAGCTAAAGTGATGTACAGAAATACTGTAAGCTCAATTAAGTTCATCATGAAAAGGATATTAACTGCCTTAGTCGTTTTATCACTTTGCGCCAACGGTTGCAAAGAATCTGGTCCGGACACCAACCCCCAGTCAGATGATCAAGAAGTAAGTGATTTGTTTTCTGATCGTCAGTCTTTGGGAGAAATCCAAATTTCTGATCTTGATGAAGCCTCAGGATTAGCCCATAGTCGATCCAATTCGAACTACTTATGGTCTCACAATGATAGTGGCGGAAATCCACAGCTCTTTCTTATGGATGAAGCTGGCGCCGATATTGGGCGATTTACCATTGATGGTGCACAAAACCTAGATTGGGAGGACTTGGCAATAGGCCCAGGCCCGACACCAGGTACAGATTATTTATATGTTGGGGATATTGGTGACAATCGGGCTGTTCGGCCTGACAGAACCATTTACAGAGTTCCCGAGCCTGATCTGAATACAGGAAGCATTCCTGCTTCGTCAACACTTTCAGGCGCAGAAACAATCAACTATGTATACGAAGACGGCCCCAGAGATGCGGAAGCTTTGATGGTAGACCCTTCTAACAATGATCTATACATAGTCTCTAAAAGAGAAGCGAGCGTAATCCTATACGTATTGCCATTCCCACAAAATGTTGCTCAAATGGATACGGCTGAAAGGGTTACCGTATTGCCATTTACGCAGATTACTGCTGGTGATATTTCATTTGATGGCAATGAAGTAGTTTTGAAAAACTACCTCAATATCTATCACTGGTCTAAAACAGGTTCAGAGAGTATTAGAGAATTACTAAGTACTACCCCAGAGAGACTAAATTATACAGTCGAACCACAAGGTGAGGCTATCGCATGGCACACCAATGGAAATCAATTTTATACGATCAGTGAATTGGCCAATAACCAACCTGTAGTACTTTATCGGTATACCAGAAACTAACTAGCGCTGATGGTATTCAGAGTTGCGGTGAAGGCATTGTAATAAGACCTTCCTATAGGAATCTTCTTTTCTCCGAGATATACGAAATTAGTATCAATAGCGGTTACCGCTTCTACTAAAACCACAAAAGACTTATGAACCCTTAAGAACCTATCCTTGGGCAGTTTGTCGGTAATCTCTTTCAAAGATTTACGGATAGTATAATCTCTTCCATCGCTAGCATGAATGGTAATGTGATTACCATCAGCTTCTATCCAATGAAGGTCTTCGTATTTTATTTTTTCAAGTAGACTCTTCTTTTTAACAAAGATCGAATCATTGCTGTAAGTGGTCGGGTTAGCCGAGATCATACGATCCTTAGTGGAATTTCCAGCGACTCTATTTTTATTGAAAAGGGCTACTTCTATAGCTGCATAAACATCGTCTTTTGTGAAAGGCTTTACAATGAAGCCAAGCGGTTGCGTATGCTTTGCCCTATTTATAGTTTCTTTATCTGAATATGAGGTAATGTAGACAAATGGAACTTTGTATTGCTCTTTAATAATAGCCCCTAGTTCAATACCATCTTGATCCCCCTTAATTTTGACATCCAGAAGAACTAAATCTGGTCTTGAGCTTTTAATTGCTTTGATAGCTTGATTAGCGGAGTTGGCGACTTCAGTTTCGTCGTAGCCGAAAATACTTAACATTTCTTGCAGATTTTCCGCGATAAACGGCTCATCTTCGACAATCAATATCCTCGGACTTTGGCTATATGCCTGTTCCATGTTAAAAACTTTATTTAGGTGAATATCTGAAATTATTATTTTAATTGGCTCAATACCATTAAAATAGTACTTTAAAAATAATCAATTTCACCCCTGAAGAGGTAATTCTGTGATGGAAAACATTTTTAGAGATACATTAAACGATTTTGCGGATGCAAAGATTAGAGAGGTCGATCTCTCTTCCGTGATCTCTAATTTGACAGAGACCGTTTGGTCCATCAACCTTACCTCTGAGCCATATGAAATCATCTATCATAATGATCCTTTGGCGCAACACGGTAATAAAGAGAAACTTGAAGCACCTCCAAAAACTATTGAAGAATGGCAGCAACTCATTCATCCAGATGACAGAGATCGTGTATTAGAGGAGGTGGTTAATGCGCTCGGGACGGGCCTAGCTAGTTATTCTTATAGGGTTAAAAGAAAGGGTGTTGAGTACCGCTATGCGCGTGATAGAGTAAGTGTATTTTTCGAAGATGGACGACCGATTAGAATCGATGGAATTAGTATCGATATCGATAGTATTCGTAGGTCTCGACTAAACTTAGAACTAAGTCAACAACGGCTGAAGAGTATCGTAGATGCACTGCCAGATCCGGTATTTATTTCGACCAAAGAGGGAGGAACATCAATTTTTGCCAATGAAATCTTATTCAAGGTTTATGAAATGTCGCCGTCGGATTTCTTAGGTAAAAAAGTAATACAGTTTTACGAAAATTTCGAAGGCAGAAAAGCTTACTTAGAAGATTTGGCTCGATATGGGCATGTTCAGAATCACGAACTTCTCCTTACAAATAAGAATGGTGAATCTTTTTGGGTCAGTGCTTCCACAATGCCGCTGGAATTCCAAAACCAAGAGTGTTTTATTACAATACTTCAGGACGTAACGGTTAGAAAAAATCTCGAGAGAGAGATAAAAGAAAGTAACGAGCGCTACCAGTTGGCCGTCGAAGGAACCAATGATGTTATCTGGGAATACGACTTCGTTTCCAAATATTCCTACCTATCACCACAATTTTGGGAAGGTATGGATTTGCCTCCCGTCGACAGGCCTCTCGATGATATGTTAATGTCAAAGTACATCATCGGGGATGAGCAAGAGATATTTACAAACGAGCTTCAAGCGGCCTATAAAGATCAGTTAGGCGACCTTACTTTAGAAATTAAACTAGTGGCTAATAAAGGGCGTATTATTTGGGCGCTTTTCAAGGCTAGGATAATTTATAAGGCTAATGGTCAACCTCAGCGCGCCGTTGGCTCCTTATCAAACATTACTTCCTTAAAAGAGGCACAGTCTCAATTACAAGAGAGTGAAGCCAAATACAAGTTGATTTCTGAAAACTCGAGTGATTGTATTTGTCTACTTGAGCTAACTGGTGAGTTTGTTTTTGTAAGCCCTTCCTCCACCGATGTGTTAGGATATACACCCGAGGAAATGCAAAAACTAGGCTTGGGTGAATTTATTCAGGAAGAATATAGAACGCAGTTAAAAGAGGCTGTTTTACCTGTTATTCAAAAGGAAAAGAAAACTGCATCGCTCGTATACCAAGCTTATGATAAGAACAAAAATCTGCAATGGTTAGAAACAATTGCTGGGGCTATTTTCGATAATGAAACAGGTAGAGCGATTTACCTACAAACGTCTACCAGAAATGTAACTGATAGAATAGAAGCGCAGCAAAAGCTGAAAGAAAGTCAGGAGCGCTATAAGCTGATCACTGAAAATTCGAATGACATAGTTTCTCTTATGGATTTGAAAGGAGATTATATATTTATTTCCCCTTCCATAAAAGATACCATGGGCTACACGCCTGAAGAAATGCTGGGTAGAAACACGACTGAGTTTATTCACCCAGAAGACCTGCCTCAAATAGCCAACTCTATGCAAGAGGCAATTGAAAATAAAGTGAAAGACAGTTCAGCCGAGTTTAGGTTTAGACATAAATCAGGCGAATGGCGTTGGGTAAAAGTTACAGGTGGTATCATCGTGAATGACGATGGTGAGGCGATTTTTATAAGGTCCAATAAAACGGATATTACCGAAAAGAAGATCACTGAAGATAAGCTCAAGAAACAAGAGGAGCAGTATAAGCTCGTATCAGAGAACTCTGGGGATGTCATTGCACTTCACGATTTGAATGGAAGATTCACCTTCGTTTCACCGTCTTGCTACAGATTGTCTGGCCTTACCGTCGAAGAGGTGATGGGGATGACTGATATTTATCAGTATGTACACTCAGAAGATAAAGATAAATTAAAGCATGCCATATCCGACACGATTAAAAACGGTAGGAAGGATACTATTACCTCATTTAGATTAAAGAAAAAAGATGGGGAGTATTTGTGGGTCGGCATATCCATGACGGCAATTTTGGAAGCAAATGGTAGAACTAAATTCATTCAGTCTTCTACCAGAGACATTTCCGAAATTATAAAAGTGCTTGAAAAAGAGCGTCAGTTGAATAAACTGAAGTCAAGTTTCATCTCGATGGCTTCCCACGAGTTTAGAACACCGCTTACGACTATTCAATCAAGTAATGAGCTGATTGCCATGTACCTAGATAAGGCAAATGTTCCGGTAGATATGAAGCTCTCCAAGCATGTTACGAGAATCCGAACCGAGCTTGAGCGACTAAATTCTTTACTTAAAGATGTATTTACGCTAGGTAGGTTAGACGTTGGCAAAGCCAAATTGAATAAGGAGATAACTTCTATAACGGGTATTGCCAGGCAAGTGGTTTTAGAAAATTCGGTGCCATTCAAGAATCGAGAAATCGAAATTAAGACTGAAGGGAACGAGCGACAAGTCTTATTGGATAGCCTATTAATTAGTCATGTACTCTCCAATCTGCTGAACAATGCACTGAAGTACTCAGCCGGTAAAATGAACCCGGAATTACTGATCTCTTTCGAAGAGAAAGCGGTAAAATTATCTGTTACAGATTTTGGTATAGGTATACCTAAGAAAGACCAAGACGGCCTTTTCGAATCATTCTCAAGAGCTTCAAACGTGGGCGATATCGAGGGTACAGGTCTCGGGTTGGTGATCGTGAAGCAATTTGTAGAAATGCACGGCGGCACCATTAATTACAAGACCAAAGTGAATGAAGGGACTACTTTTACAGTGACCCTTCCCGATCTAAACTAACGGTTTTAAGCCTTAGAAGTAGAATCCAAATTTAACCAAAGGCAGTACTGATTCTTCAGATTTCGCCAAAAGTAAGTTCACGGCAAAACTTCCAAAAGGGGTGATGTAAAAACCACCACCGTAGCCATGATGCAGGGTTTCAGAATCTTCACCATCTACCCAAACTTTTCCGATATCATTGAAAAGAATTAAGCCCACTTTAGATGGTAGGATATAGTTTCTCCATTCAAATAAGTCTATTCTCAAGTCTAACTGATGGTAAAAACTGCTTTCTCCTGCAAACCTGAACCTTCGATAACCTCTGAGTGTATTAAAACCATCTAGGCGACTGGCCTGGAAGAATTCAAAGTCACCAATGCTTTTTTGGTATCCGACTCTTGTTGCTAGGGAAGTTCTTTCAAAAGGCCCTAATGCCCAACGAAAAGTTAGGTCCGAATTCCATTGCGCACTATTTTGAGAGTTGTCATTTAACCCTCCATTATAAATCAAAGATGTATTGAAAGTGATGCCTCTTTTTGGTACGAGTTCATCGGTTTTTGTATCAAAATGTAATCCGATACTTCCACCCAAATACTCTTTTCCATCAAACAAACCAATTGCATTAAGACCGTTATTGGTAAAGTCACTGATGAAACGATCTTGGCTCTCCTGAATTTCTATTCTAGTGTAGTGCGTACCTAGATTTAGGTTGGCCTTAGTACCGATATTAATGTTCAATGATGGGCTCAATGAAACTTCTTGGAACCTGGTTCTATAAAATGTTAAATCAATATCGTCGTTGTAATCAGTTTCATTACCTAAGCCAAAGAAGTTGTTCACAAAATTTGGAGCTTTCACACTGGCATCAAAAAGAAAATCAGCCCTGCCAATAGCATCAGTAAATTCTCCACTGTATTCAATGTTGTAAGAAGAGGTTGCCAAAGCATAGTTGGCAGTAAAGCTCTGTTTCGAGGCAAATGGTTCTTTTCTGAAACCATCCTTTTTAAACATCATACCAGCCCCAAGGAAAATTCCATCATCTGGGTTGAAGTTAAAAGAGAGAAGAGGCATTCTCACATCGAAGTCAAACTCCTCCATATTATACCTGTTTATTTCAGGATCGTCATCTGTCCTTAAATCTTTGGTTTCTTTACTTGGGCTTAGTTCGTTTCCTGTAAGTTCGTCGTAAACGATGGTTTTTTTCTTGCCGTTTTTGACATTACTCTGATCTGTAATTATGTCATTATCATCACCAGCAATGATCCTCACCAAAATACTCTTCTTTACATCCCCAGTTACTTTGAAAACATCTTCGCCACCGAAACCGAAAAGCCTTACTTCGTCTGTGATGGAAGTTTTAAAGGTTCGGTCATAAAGGACTTTATCGAGTTTGCCTTTTTTGGTGATTTTCCTGACCAATACCCTTGTATTTTCATCATCAATTCGCTCTACTTCAAATTGCTCTCGTTTGTCACTCCCTAAAACGTCCACCCCTTTAGATATAAATCTGAAATAATCTTCAGCAGATTTGGCGAGCTGATCCCTTCTTGTTTTTAGCTTTCTGATCGTTTCCTCACCGCGAAGGTCATAAATCTCGTCTGGCCAGATTCTAATAGCATCTTCAATGATTTTATCTGTGAGTGCAGCCTTCAACTCATTGGCTTGAGTAATCCAGTCTTCTAGTGAAGGTTCAGTCATGAAATAGCGATCGAACCATCGTATTCTATAGAATCCATAAGCTGGGGTATAGCTGATTTCCTCTTCAAAACCCTTAAAAGCGGGTTGTGCCCATTTTGAGGCAGCGAGCTTCTTAAAGGCGCCTTCGCCAGCAAAAAACACTTGGTCCCTGTCTCTAGGAATAGGCTTGTAGAGCTTCTCGTCATCTTTTCCATCGTACTCAATCCATCGCCATTGGTCATCGTGTCTGTCCCAGTCGCCAAGCCACATATCGAAAAGCCTGTTTCTGACAACAAACTTTTGATCGACCATATTGTCGTTATCCTTTTTCAGTTTGGCATATAAGTCAGGGCTGGAAACTACATCATCAGCAGCCCCAAACATTTCTTCTTTTGCCTGTTTCTTATTCACACGTTCTTCGAATAGGGCTAAAGAATTTGCGAGTTCTTTTCTATAAATTCCAAACCGAGGGTCGTCTGGTATATAAACAATTTTTGGGTTGGCGTGAAAGATTCCTGCCGCATCTGCTAAAGGCGGAACAACGAGCGGAGCATAAGGGTGTGATGCCGAGATACCATCCTGTACCACACTTTTTATAAACGTATTCCTCAACTCTGGCGGAAGTGTCAAGGCTGGATTCTTATCCATAGACCTGAGTACATATTGTTTGCCATCCGCAGCTTCTAATCTCAGCGAAGTAGTTTGGTGACCACCACCTTTTTGCAGAACAGTCAAGCCTCCTTTTTCTGTGGCAATATCGAAAATTGGGAAAGTTAATTCCGCGGCCCACTCTTTTCGATAATTCTCACCAAGTAAGGACTTATGGAACTTAGACCGTCCGATGTATTTCTTACTCGCCGAAAAAACGGTGTCTCTTCCTTCAAAAGATATGTTGCTATAGGCCTCCAAAAGATCCTCTGGTTTTGGACTATATGGTTTTTCTGAAATTACATTGGTATATAAGGATTTTGCCTGTTCATTTTCAGGGGTAAAAAAGTGTAATTCTGTTTTACCATTTTCGTAGTAATCCAGTCTGGCAAAACCCATGGTGTTTTCGGCAAATCGAGCATCACCTTTCTGCTTCACATGAGCGTTGTTTTTAGCGCCAGAGCCACTAACTATATAGTGCATTCCATCTTTCTCAATATGCTCCAGAGCATGTTCGTGTCCTGCCGCATGAACTATATCAGGATGTTCAGACATAAGTGATACCATACCATCTCTAAATCTTTTGTATTGCGGGTGGGAGGTATCTTGAATGTTGCCGAACCACTTTCTGTACAGTGGATATATAGACCCTATTACCGGAAGCGGGATATATAGGTTCTTAAGCTTTTTTGAAGCAGTTAGAGGGAATAAATGATCTTTTGCACTAAATACGCCACCATGGATACCATAAGTGTACATGGGGTGATGCGATGCAACAATTACTTTTTTGTGCGCATTCCTTTTTAAAGCATCTTGGAATAGTGAGGCAACTTGAGTTAAGCTCAAGATTCCGCAGCCAAGTGTGGGCTTGTCACCTTTATGCAAGAACCACTGCGTATCAATAACGATTAATGTAATTTTATCATTTAGATCTACTTCTACTGGTCCTGGGCAACCTCTTGAAGGCAACCAAACATCTGCACTATCTAGTGCATTTTCAACGTACTCTTCTTGTAACTTCAGCCATTCTAACCCATTATCTCTTCCCTGAGCCCAGTCGTGATTTCCAGGAATAAAAACGATATTTCCTTTAAAGCCTTTTACTGCTTCAATCTGACCCTTTGCTGCTTTTTCTGCCTCAGTTCTTAGTGAGTGCCCTACTGGTGGCATACCCTTCGGGTAAATATTGTCTCCCAAAAAAACCACACTTCCTTTGTCACCAACCTTGTCTAACTCCTTTTTTAATAGCGTAAGGACAGGGTTTTCATAAGGTTCTCCGGCATCTCCAATTAAGAAAACAGAATGAATTGGCTTTTCTTGAAAACCGTGGAGGTTAAATCCGATAATAAACAGGAGTGAGAGCGCAATTAGCAGGCGGTTTTTCATATTGATGAGAGGTTTGACTGGTCAATAAACCATTTTAGACTTCAAAAAAGTTCTTCTAAAATTACATTTGCTAATGGAAGATAGCATATAGATTAGTTTAAGCCTTCAAATAAAGGAGAAACTATAGTTTTGGCATATCCATGAAAGTAGGCCTATCGAACTTCAATCCACCTAAAAAATATAGCACTATTTGGCTTTAAACTTTAGAATTATGCCACCTTCTCCGTCTACTTCATTGGAAATAAACATATCCCCATTTGGAGAGAAGGCAATTCCCTCGGGCTGAGGAAAAATTCTGCTTTTCAGCTTGCTTAGATGTAAAGGTTCGCCTGACGGGCTGCATACCAAAAGTGCTTGACCTGCCGCCGCAATGATATAAACCTCTCTGGTAATGGGGTGAACAGCCACTCCAGATGGCTTAAATTTATATTTGTCCCCAAGTACACGCTCAAGGTCTTTGTGCTTAACAACGTGAAGAGGTGTTTTCTTGAATTCTTCACTCGGTAAATGAAAGCCATAAATAGCCTTGCCCTTTACGCTTACTTCTTTAATATCACCTTCGTCTTTCAGGGCGATTAACAGGTGATTAGTCTGTGGGTCATAACCTAGCCCTTCCACATTATTATCGGAGTCAAAAGGCGTCTTAATTTTTTCAACAACACCTTCCATTTTCACATTGAACCGATAGAGCTTTCCATTGCTTTCAATAGCATAGATATAGTCGCCTACGCGTTCAATGCCTTCGAAATCACCGTTTCCCTCAAAGCGTACCCGATGGATTATCTTTTTTGTGTTCAGGTCTAAAACATACATGCGACCCTTTTCATCATTGAGCATGGCCAGCTGATCCTTTTGATAATAAGTAAGGCCAGAAACCTCTTCTAAATACTCGGGTAGAACGAAACGCTCGTCAGGATTGTTGATGTCGTAAGACAACTTGTTTTGCTCTTGACCAATTATCGCAAAAGAATTTATCAGCAATAGTAAAATAAAGAATGTCTTGGTCGTTTCTTTCATGATCAATGGAACAAAAGTACGCAGCTTATGATTCAAGATACAAGAGACTTGATGTCTTATTGTATCGATTAGGTCAAACAAAAAGGGCCATTGTATGTAATTTAAAATGAGCAGCTTATATTTATAAGCTTTATAACCGACTTGTGGCAGGCAAAAATATTGTAGAAAAGACCGAGGCTTACGCCAAGAAAATTCTGGAAAATGAAATTCCAGAAAAGTTCGTATACCACGATGACTACCATACAAGTAGGGTTGTAGAGGCGACTCAAACAATCGGTAAGGAATGTGGATTCAAAGCTGACGATCTTGAAATACTCGCGATCGCAGCTTGGTTTCATGACACAGGATACCGAGAAGGATGTGAAAACCATGAGCAGGCAGGGGCTAAAATTGCCAGAGCCTTCTTAGCCGAAGAGTCCTATTCTGAAGAAAAAATCGAGAAAGTTGTGGGTTGTATAGAGGCAACCAAAATGCCCCAAAGCCCAAAAAGTCTGCTAGAGCAGGTAATTTGCGACGCCGATTTGCATCATTTAGCTTGTAACGACTACCAGAAAATGTCGGCTAAAATGCACAAGGAAGTTGAGCAAATGAAAGGCCAAGATATTGCCGATGATGAATGGAATGAGATGAACTTTAAGTTTTTCAAAGACCATGAATTCTTCACCCCTTACGGGAAACAAGTTTTAGAGCCAATCAAAGACAAGAATCTGCAAACGATCAAAAAAGCTCACAAGAACAAGAAGAAAGAGGCCAAATATATAGCCGAGCTTGAGGCTAAAGTGGCCAAGCTGGAAAAGAAAGTTACGCTTAAGCCAGATCGTGGTGTGGAAACTATGTTTAGAACCACCTCTAAAAATCATTTGGAGCTGAGCGCTATGGCCGACAATAAGGCCAACATCATGATTTCTGTCAATACGATCATTCTGTCTGTAGTGGTGTCCGTTTTGATCCGGAAATTGAACGAGTATCCAAATCTAGTAATTCCAACTATAATGCTCGTCATTGTCTGCTTGACCACAATTGTATTGGCTATATTAGCAACAAGACCCAATGTATCATCTGGAGTATTTACAGATGATGACGTATTAAACAGAAAAACTAACCTCCTTTTCTTTGGTAACTTCCACAAGATGAAACTCGATCGGTATGATTGGGCCATGAAGGAGATGATGAAAAATGCCGATTACCTGTACGGCAGTATGATCAAAGATATTTACTTCTTAGGCGTTGTTCTGGGTAAGAAATATAAGCTTCTCCGCAGGTGTTATACCACATTTATGATCGGTTTTGTACTGTCAATTCTGGCATTTGTGTGCGCTATGTTACTTTTTCCACCGCAGGAACAAGGTGGGTTTTACACTTTTTAGAAAAAGCGTAGCTTAGTTATACTAAGTCTATCGCTATGCTCAAGAACTATTTTTTAATCGTCCTTCGAACGATTCGTAAAAACCCTGGCTATGCCGGAGTCAATATTTTGGGTCTCACCTTAGGAATAACAGCCTTTTTGCTGATTGTATTAGTAGTTCGTTATGAAATGAGTTACGATAAATTTCATGCGGATAGCGATAAAATTTTTCGAATCAACAATGAGCTAAAACTTTCAAGTGGCAATTATAAATACCCAAATTCGGGTTCTGCTTTAGCTCCAACCCTATATAATGAATTGCCAGAGGTAACAGCTTTTACCCGGATTGGCGGGGCAGGGCAGCAAATTATCATTGAAGTTGATACCGAATTATTTAAGGAAGAAAACCACTTCTACGCCGATTCCACATTCCTAGAATTCTTCAATTTCGAACTCCTCAGAGGCGTAGCTTCAGATGTTTTAGACGCTCCTAATACAGTTGTTTTAACGGAAAGTGCTGCCATGCGCTATTTCGGTTCTACTGATATTATAGGCAAAGAATTGACTGTAAAGGGAGGAAACGAAAGAAACTATACTGTGACGGGTCTATTGAAAGATTTACCTCAGAACTCACACATTCAATTTCAGATGCTTCTTTCGATCGAGACTTTAAGAAGCCAAGGTAATGGATTGAATAACTGGGGAGGCCAAGGGTTTTACTCTTACATCATGTTGACAGATCCAAAATTTGCTGATCGGGTTTCGGCCAAGATGATCGAGCTTCGTGATAAAAATGTCCCCGAGGATAACCGAAACACTGTCAACCCTGATTTAACGGCTTTCGAAGATATCCATCTAAAGTCAAATCTAAGAAATGAGATTGTGACCAATGGCAGTATGGACGTGGTCTATATTTTTACTGCCATAGCAGTTTTTGTACTGCTGATCGCTGGTATCAACTATATGAATTTAGCTACCGCCAGATCGGCAAAGCGAGCACAGGAGGTTGGGATTAGAAAAGTCTTAGGGGCTTACAAAAAACAGTTAGTGACTCAATTTTTGAGTGAGTCCATTATGCTCACCGTTATATCAACACTTCTGTCGGTAGGGTTGGTGCTATTACTAATACAGCCTTTTGGAGACTACATTAATAAATCTCTAAGTGCTGATATGATTTTGAATCCAGAAGTTATTGGATTGCTCATCGCAGTGATCGTTATCATTGGGTTTGGGTCTGGATTTTATCCAGCACTCTTCTTATCAGCATTTCGTCCAGCGATTGTTTTGAAAGGGAAGCTTATACCTGGTATGGGAAGCTCGGGATTCTTTAGAAAGGCACTGGTTGTTTTTCAGTTCGTCATAAGCATCGTCATGATGATCGGGACTACAATGGTCTACAATCAGCTTAGCTATATGAAGAACAAATCGTTGGGCTTTCAGAAGGACAATATTTTGGTTGTTTCAAATACCAATCAGGCCGTTACCCCGCAGTTAAACACATTTAAGAATGAACTAATCAATCATCCAAATATTGAAGGTGTAACGGCCACGCTTAGTAAACCAGGTGGTTTGAGGCCGATCATGTTCGTGAAATCAGAAACGGTCATTGACGATGAAGGGGGATTGAATTTAGCTGGAATCAACATCGATTTTGATTACATGAGCACTATGGAAGTGGAGGTTGTTGAAGGACGTGATTTTAACCCACAAACACCGACTGACTCTACAAATGCGATTATTATCAATCGGCAAGCTGCACGTGAATTAAATTTAGATGCCCCAGTGGGTAAAATGATCGAAGTAAGAAATTTCCAGGGTCAATGGGAAAAGAAAAGGATTATCGGCCTCATCGATAATATCAATTTTGAACCACTGCAACGCAAAACAGAATCATGCTTTTATGCCAACTTTCTTCCTAATTTCCAACACCTGTTTATTAAACTAGGTGATAATGATACTAATGAAACAGTTCAGTTTGTGGCCTCTCAATGGTCTAAGTTTGCGCCTGCCCAACCATTCGAATATTCTTTTTTGGAAGACGATCTAAATCAACTGTATAGTACCGAAGAAGAGTTAAGTCAAATCATCATCTACTTTGCCATTTTGGCCATCAGTATTGCTTGCTTGGGCTTGTTTGGTCTAGCTTCCTTTTCGACAGAACAACGAATCAAAGAGATAGGTGTCAGGAAGGTTTTGGGGGCCTCTTTGGGGCAAGTTCTATACCTGCTTTCAAAAGATTTTGCCACTTTGATTATAATCGCCATTCTGATCGCTTCACCCGTCGCGTATTATCTAGCCAACTGGTGGTTGCAGAACTTTGCCTTTGCTGTAAACCTATCGATCACTACGTTTTTGTTCGCTGGTTTGGGAGCTTTGGCCATCGCACTTTTGACTGTTAGTTATAAAACCACAATGGCGGCCAAATCGAATCCAGTAAAAGCATTAAGGTCTGAATGAGAGTGTCATAATCGAACAAGGGTGGTCGGGATCGTACATATTTCGATGCTCGAATATTCGCTTAATCCCGAAAATCAATATATTAGCTCTTGGCATACAAATTGGTAAACGCTTCAGGTCAAAACTTTAAAAAAGACAAATGATAAAACTACAAGACATTGATAAGTATATAGATTCTAAATACCAGCGAACCTTTATCCTTAAAGGAATCGATTTAGAAATCGAACAAGGTGAATTTGTCACCATTATGGGGCCCAGTGGTGCTGGTAAATCTACCCTGATGAACATCATAGGAATGCTCGATGAACCTTCTTCTGGTGAGTACTATTTCTTTGATGAACCCATCCATAAAATGAAAGAACGCAAGCGTTCGGACTTGCATAAGCACCACATTGGATTCGTGTTTCAGGCATATCACCTCATCGATGAACTGACGGTGTATGAAAACATTGAAACGCCACTGCTTTACAAAGGCGTAAAGTCTTCTGAAAGAAAAAGTTTGGTAGCTGAAATGCTCGATCGTTTCCAAATGGTGGCCAAGAAAGACTTATTCCCAGAACAGCTTTCTGGTGGACAGCAGCAACTTGTTGGCGTTGCCAGGGCATTGATAGGTCAGCCAAAACTATTATTGGCAGACGAGCCAACGGGTAATTTACATTCCGATCAAGCCGAAGAAATTATGGAGCTTTTCCAAAAGCTGAATGAGGAAGGTATGACGATCATTCAAGTAACGCACTCCAAAGCCAATGCGGCTTACGGAAAACGTACCATCAATCTGGTCGATGGTGGTATGGATACGGATGATAGGCACTAAATTCACAAAACTTCAAAAAGCCATCTCGTTAAATCGAGATGGCTTTTTTTATGACTTATTGTTATTTGGTTGAGAATTGAAATAGTGCATCAGAAAGGCATTGGAGCTGGCCAAATTGCTGGAATATATTTTGGCGTTTTCTACATTAAAATACCCTGAAAAAATTCCGAGTATGGCGATGACTCGGGCATGTGGCTCATACATATATTGGTTCATAAAAATCATAGGTGCGGCGTCTACAGCGATTAAAATTGCTGCTAAAAGCAAGGCTTCTTTATACTTGAGTCTTGAAAAGATACTTAGTATCAATAGCAGTGCAGGTAATATAAAATGCACGAAATCCGGTATTATCATAGCACTATCCCTCAGATAATAAATAATCCCTGAAGTCAAAAAGGCCATCGGTTGGTCGTTGATTAATGTGTTTATAGCAGAGATTGTTATAGCAATAAACAAGGCGTCGATTAGTATGAAAGACAGTTTCGTAGAAAAGATTGCCTGTTCACTCCATGACTCCCTTTTCGCGTATTTATCATTTTGTTTTTTCGCGTCAATTCGGTTGATCTCATAATCAGGGCAATTTGAATGAAAGGTTGGTTTTTCTTCCGTTAAACCGCATACAACTCCATGATATCTATCGAAACCTTTGTTTTTGCACTGTTTACAAAAGAATAGTTTATCGTCTAGAGATAACTCTTTGGGGTGCTTAGTCATATATTCTTGAAGCACTTCATCAGTTTCATGCGGAGCATTAAATATTCGATCGCTATTCACGATAAGGAGCTTATTGCTCAAATAGTTTTCGAGAAACGAGGTCTCATTTTCAAGTGAAGCCCTAATGACTGTATCCAACTTCTTTTTGTCTCTGTAGTGCCGCCAAATCAAAAGGAAAAGTACAGTGATGAGCCCGATAAAGACGGATATGTTGTTTTGAAATACAACAGAATAAATTCCTCCCAATAGAAGGAGTGTATAAATAATGAATCTGATATGGTAAGTAGGCCGAGTTATGAAGGCACTTAAAGGAAAGGCTAGCAAACCTAAGAGATACCACGGGCTCACTAATATACCACTAGCAACAAATCCAAAAATAACGAAGAGCGGCAGTCGATTGAAAAGTGTATAAATCAAACGTTCTTTGAAAGAAGATTTTTCTTCAAAGTCTTCAGATGATATATCGGCATTGACTAAGAACTCAATATCTCCATTACTGTATTTCTCTATGATTGATTCAAAACTGGTTGCCGGTAAAAGACTTTTTACGTCCGATACGGATAGGTCGGAGAGGTCAACTTCCTTGAATTCTGAAAAAATAGGATAATGAATGTTTTCCATGGCTTAGGTCTAATATAAGCCAAATGTAGAGGGCTTGAAAAGGACCTTAATAAACTTGCTTCTCTTTTACCTTCCAAAGTTGCCACCAAGGAGTTCCAGGGGAGGCGTGGTGTTCGTAGTGATAACCGAAAAAATAGCAGGTGATGAATGCTACAAAATGATTGAGTTTTTGGCTTCTTGATTTATGCTGGTTACCCGTTTCATGAATGCCTCTATGGGGGAGGTATGTCCCAAAATAAAACAACTGCAATGTAGATAGTACCGCTGGTAGCATCCATATCAAGATCAGGTTTTCTACTGGCAAAAAGAGCTTGAGTATGTTGAATGTAATGGCCATTAGCACGATTTGCTGCCAGCTTACATATTGCATCAGAAAGCTGAAATACCAAGCCAAAAAGCCACCATCATGGTAATCAGGGTCTTTATCCGTGGCTACAAATTTGTGATGCTCGTGGTGCTTCGGAAACAGTCTTTTGTAAAAATTATATGAGAAAAGTAATGCGGTAAAATGGCCTATTGTCGTATTGAGCTTTCTGTTTTTAGAAACCGTGCCATGCATGGCATCATGTGCTGTTATGAAAAGACCAGTATATAAATGAGTTTGAATTAAAATCAGCAAATAAACCAGTGGGGATGCAAAATCAAGCGTCAGTGTTAAGCCAAATACTAGCACAGCAAACCATAAAAGGATGATGGCCATCGCAATAATAACACCCATGTGTTGCTGAACTAACTTCACGATGCAATTTAGGGATTATAGCTTTTCTAGATGCGATTTTACATCTTCCATAAGCCACATTGGGGTAGAAGTAGCGCCACAAATACCAACCGATTCGTTTTTCCCAAACCATTCAGAGCGTACATCATCAAGCGATGAAACAAAGTATGTACGTTCGTTCTGGTTCTTGCATACTTTATAGAGCACCTTGCCATTTGACGATTTGGTGCCACTGACAAAGATGATGACATCGAAAAGCTTGGCGAAGTAGTTCAATTCCTTGTTTCGGTTAGAAACTTGTCGACAAATTGTATCATGTGACTTGACAGTGATACCGTTTTGAGAGAGCACTTCATTTATTTCAGAAAACTTCTCGGTGCTTTTCGTAGTCTGACTGTAGAGCGTTATTTCCCTTGGTAAATTTGCTAAATCTAGTTCTTCTAATTCCTGGAATACGGTCGCTTTGTTATTTGTCTGTCCCAAAAGGCCGATCACTTCCGCGTGGCCGTGTTTTCCATAAATGTAGATATGCTCCTCCTTGTCGAAAGAGTTTTTAATTCTGTTCTGAAGTTTAAGTACTACTGGACATGACGCATCAATCAGTTCAATGTCATTTTGCAACGCTAATTGGTACGTGCTGGCAGGTTCTCCATGGGCGCGAATCAAAACCTTGCTGTTTCTGATATTAACAAGGTCATTGTGGTCAATTATATGTAGCCCTTTTGCCTCAAGTCTTCTGACCTCTTCGTCATTATGGACAATATCTCCAAGGCAATACAGCTGACCATCTGTTTCCAGAATATCTTCAGCCATTTCTATGGCATAGACTACCCCAAAACAAAAGCCGGAGTTGTTATCTATATCTACCCTTAGATTGAACATATTGATTAAACAGAAAAATGAATTAGATGTTTGGTCGGTTTGATTAAAAGTATGTTAAATACGACCCAAACCCCATGTTCAGATTTCCAACTAGAAACTTCTTTGGAGATAAGTGCCCAATAGGATCGCGAATTTCCTTGAGTTTGGCACTCTTATTCTTTGTTGCTGAATTTTGGAAGCTGGGCAATTTTTGATCTTCCTAAAAAGTTTTAAGTAGTATTTATAGGCTAGAAAAACTCCCTTCTTTGCCTCATTTGGTAGCCTTTGTATACCCTCAAGGGCATCGTCGAAGTCTTTTTGAATATCGTCTTCGATTTCTTGTTTCGCCGCTTTGGTAAAATTCTTAAAATCGATTCCAGGAAAATATACTCGTCCTCTTTCTTGAAAATCACTTTTGATATCCCGCAGGAAATTCACCTTTTGGAAGGCTGATCCTAGGCTTTTGGCAGCCGGTAATAAGGATTGATAGGAAGCCTCATCGCCATTACAAAAGATTTTTAGGCACATAAGCCCGATTACTTCTGCCGAACCATAGATATATTCTTCATACCCAGCCTGATCATACTCAGTTTCCTTTAGGTCCATTTCCATACTGTGTAGGAAGGCCTCAATTAGGTCATGGTCCAAATTGTATTGGTTAACCACGAGTTGAAAGGAGTGTAATACTGGATTTAAACTGATCTTTTCTTCGATAGCCTGATAAGTGTCTTTTTTGAACCGAGCGAGCAAGTCAGCTTTGTCATGGTCATGGAATGTATCGACTATTTCGTCAGCATAACGCACAAATCCGTAGATGGCATAAATGGGGTAATGGAGTTTTTTATCCAAAGTTTTAATCCCCAGTGTAAAAGAGGTGCTATAGCGCTGAGTGATCAGCTTACTGCACTCTAATGTCGTCTGGTCAAATAATTCCATCATTTAAAAGTAACCAATAAAAATGGCTGTGGTTCAAAACAAATCTTTTTCAACCTCGTCGGCGACAACAATTCCAGATATCAAACTTGGTGGAACGCCCGGGCCAGGTACTGTTAACTGGCCTGTATAATAGAGGTTTTTTAACTTCTTGGACTTGAGTGACGGCTTCAGAATTGCAGTTTGCGTAAGCGTATTGGCCAATCCGTAGGCATTACCTTTAAAAGAATTATAATCGCTGATAAAATCCCTATGGGCAAAACTCCTTTTGTAGACTATATGTGGCTTGATACTTTGGCCCGTGTGATTTTCCATTCGGGTTAAGATCATGTCCAAGTATTTTTCCCTTATCTCATCATTTTCTTCAAGTCCCGGCGCGACCGGAATTAATAGAAACAAGTTCTCGTGCCCCTCAGGCGCCACTGTTGGGTCGGTTTTTGAAGTTAAAGAAGCGTAAAAAAGCGGTTTTTCAGGCCACTTAGGGTCGGTATATATATCATGCGCATGTGGGGTGAAATCCGTATCGAAGAAAAGGTTATGGTGAAGTAGTCCATCCAGCTTTTTATCAATGCCTAAATAGTATAATAAGGAGGATGGTGCCATTACTCTAGAGTCCCAGTACTTATCGGAATAGTTTCGGGTTTCCGAGTCTAGAAGCTTAGTTTCGACATGATGGTAATCTGCTCCTGAGATGAGTACATCCCCGTAAATTTCACCCTGATCAGTAGTGACGGATTTAACCATGCCGCCGCTATGATTTATTTTACTGACGGCATGATTTGTAAGAATTTTCACACCAAGCTCCTCCGCTAATTTGCCCATGGCTTCCACTATCTTGTGCATTCCGCCTTTGGGATACCATGTGCCTAGCGACATGTCTGCATAGTTCATAAGGCTGTAAAGTGCAGGGGTATTTTCTGGCAAAGCACCCAAGAAAAGCACAGGAAACTCCATCAACTGAATGAGTCGAGGGTTTTTAAAGTACTTTCTGACATGTTTACTCATGGACTGAAATACATCCATGCGCACGACGTCGATCAGGAGTTTTAAGCTTGTAAATTCAGTAAGCGATCGGCCTGGCTTGTAAACGAGTTTATTGATACCCACTTCATATTTGTAGGCAGCTTGTTTTAAAAAGGCTCTTAATTGTTGGCCTGAACCGGGTTCAATGGATTCAAAAAGGGCTTCAAGTTCACCCATATCGGCTGGGATATCCATTTCATCGCCGCCTTCATAAGTGACCTTGTAACTGGGGTCTAGTCTGATCAGTTCATAGTAATCAGAAACTGATTTGCCGAACTTGTTAAAAAAGGATTCAAATACATCGGGCATCCAATACCAACTTGGTCCCATATCAAAAGTAAAGCCCGACGCTGAAAAGTGTCGGGCTCGTCCACCAATGGTGTTATTTTTTTCAAGAATGGTTACGTCAAATCCTTTATGAGCCAAATTAATGGCGGCTGACATACCAGCGAAACCAGAACCGATAACTAAGGCCTTCTTCTTATTCATGAAGGCTAAACTAGTATTAGGCTCTATATGTTCTTAGTTTTTCCTTCAATTGTTTTCTAGCAATGTGAATTCGATTTTTCACAGTACCAATTGGAATTTCCAGTCTGTCGGCGATTTCATGATACTTGAATCCTCTGAAGTACATCATAAAAGGAATCTTGTAAACATCGTCTAGCTTTTCTATAGATGTATTGATATCTCTGAGTGCAAAATTACCAGCCGCTCTATTTTCTATTTGCGTACTTGTAGAGTTAATAAAGTGAAGGTTGTCAGTAGTATCAATGAACGTTCCTCTTCTTACCATTCTTTGGTAATTAGTAATGAACGTATTTTTCATGATTGTGTACAACCATGCTTTCAGATTTGTTCCTTCGGCAAATTTTTCTCTGTTATTGTAAGCCTTCATTAACGTTTCCTGAAGTAAATCATTGGCGTCATCATGATCTTTAGTCAACTTGATAGCAAACGGCTTCAATGTCTTAGTCATGTTTGATAGCGAGTAATTGAAATCTACAGTAGTCATGGCTTTCTGTGTTTGTTTGTTCAACAAATATTCTAAAAGATTAAACAAAATACAAACTGCTCATGGAATTTATGAACCCGTAAAAGAACAATATAACCACTCGGTACATTTTAATAGTTATATGTAATTCTATAAAAGTGCCCTAAAAATGGATATTTGGGCGATTCTCGGAAGGTATTGATCCAATATTGGACAACTAGTTCTGTTTATCTTTTTTTAAAAATAAATAAACAAAAAGTCAAATTTGGTTGGATTTCTTAGTTCGGAATTACCTCAACTGTGTTTTCTTCGACGTAATCGATCAGTTGATTTGGGTTGTTAATTTGAACGATATTGTCGTTCAAATCTAGGTCTTCTCCTATGACTTGACTACCAGATACTAGAATGGTTGATTCGGGATACTTCTCAGAAAGCTTATTTAAATAGTCTTGTGGAGAGATGGCAGCATCTCTGGAGGTGACTATCGTGAGTAAGTAGTCTGGTTTATAAAGTTCGTAGGCCACGTTCAAATCATGGAATGGCATACTTTGGCCCAAGTATATCGTCCTGTTGTTTCTTGAACGAATCAGAAGGTTGGCAAATAAAAGGCTGATTTCATGAAGTTCACCATCTGGCAAGAAAAGCATGTATTTTTTACTAGCATCGGTAATTTGGGTATATAAACTATCGATAGCAACAATAAGCTTTTGTCTGATGAGGTGAGACATAAAGTGTTCTTGCGCCGGATTAATGGAATCCGTCATCCACATGATGCCGATTTTAGAGAGGAATGGATAGATCACATTCAGCATGGTTCTCTCAAAACCTAACTTCATGGCATTAGAAGCAATGATTTTTTCAAACCTTTGCTCATCCATGTCAATCATGGAGAGCGTTAGGGCATGGATTTGATCAGTATGGCTGGATAGTTTTTCAGAAACCATCCACACAATCTCGGTCATCTCCTCTTTCGACATTTTGGCGATCTTGGAGATTTTGTATCCGTTGTCTTTTAATAAAGAAACATTGAGCACGAGCTTTAAGTCGTCCTGATCGTAGAATCGAATATTCGTATCCGTTCTTTTAGGATTAATTATTTCGTATCGCTGCTCCCAAATACGTAACGTATGAGCTTTGATTCCCGAAAGGTGTTCCAGATCTTTTATCGAATAATTTGCCACTGCTATCTCTCTTTACCGTCCTCCTTAAAATATTCTCTTGGGATCATAAACAATCCGAAAGAGACTGCATCGTCTTTTTCTTTTGTTTTGTGATGAGCCCTATGTGCCTTTGTAATGGCTCTTAAGTATTTTGTTTTTGGTCTATTGAACCACTTTAGTCTTTTATGTATCAAGACATCGTGTAGTATAAAATAGAGCGTGCCGTACAAACTAATGCCACAGCCAATCCAAAAACGATAATCAAATGACTCAACACCTAGTAGTATGAGTACCACTGCTGATCCGCCAAATATTAAGACGAATACGTCATTCAATTCAAACATACCTTCAGTATGTTCGTGGTGGCTTTTATGAATTTTCCATAAAACGCCGTGCATAATATACTTATGCATCCACCAAGAAAAAGCTTCCGTCAATACAAAACCTAAGAGGCTCCAACCTATTGCTTCTACCATTCTTTTCGACTTTAACTTAATGTGTTACAGATTGTTTAAAGAAATTTTAAATAAAATTCAGCACGACAAAAAATGCTGCTTGTATATATAAAAGCTTAATAGCCAGGGAATTGTTCGAATCCTTCATCAGTCCTCTAAATACCGAATGCAGTAAAACCGATACTACGAACCAGCCAATGTAGTTGCGTAGTGGTATGTCGCCACCATTCCAAGACCAGAAGTCTAAATTGATAGCCACGGGTTCTATGAGTAAATCTAAAGCCACCATTAATATGCTAGCGATAATTACTTGTAGTACAGCAGAATTAGTGATTTTTCGACTTAAGTGTGCACTACAATAAATTAGGACTACCCAATTGATGCCAATCGCCAATGGAACTTCTAATACTTTAAATCCTAATGTTTTTCCGTAGGCATATTCTCCAAAAATATCACCAGTCGCCACGCCAATAACTTCAGCAAAAAAACCAACTAAGAAGGTGATCAAGATGAATAAGCCGTATTTGATCGATTTATCTTTTTCGAAGTGTAATAAAATGGCAGCAGTAGCAAAGAGGTTATAAGGAACCAACATTTTAAACAAGTCGCTTGTGATTTCTAGACTTAAGCCAATAACACCAGATATATGCATGGCCACCAGCAAGTAGAAGGCATTCTTCTCGTTCACAAAAGTTAGGTCATCAATTTTATTCAGCATCTGACTTAAAACAAGGTCTAAGGTTAAATGTTATGAAATCTTAAACCGTAAATTTGCCACAAATATATTCTGATGATCTTGTATAATGTAACTGTTGCGGTAGATAAAAAGGTAGAAAATGAGTGGATTGCCTGGATGAAGAAGACTCATATCCGTGAAGTCATGGAAACCAATCAGTTTGAAGACTATAAATTCTTCAAGGTCTTGAATACTGAAGACCCAGAGGCGTCTTCTTATAGTGTGCAATATTTCGCGGCTGAAATGAAAAATATTCAAATGTATATGGCCGCTTTTGCACCAGAACTCCAGCAAAAAGCACTTTTGGCTTGGCCAAATAAGATCGCTGCGTTTAGAACACTGCTAGAAACGGTTTAGTAATTTTTTATTTGAGCTTCGGTAAGAGTACAATTGATCCATTCTGGGTCTAGATCCGCTCCAAGTTTCTTGTAGAAGTTAATGGCAGGTTCATTCCAATCAAGTACCTGCCAACGCACTTGCTTGGCATTTACTTCTCGAGCTTCTAGGACAATGGCATCCAACAATTTTTTACCCAAACCTTTGCCACGAGCAGGTTCACTAACAACGAGATCCTCGAGATAAAGGGCTTTACCTTTCCAAGTGGAATAGCGATAATAATAGATAGCGGTTCCAGCAATTTTTCCATCCAGTTCGGCGACGAAAAATTCGAAAATTGGTTTTTCTCCAAAGCCATCTTCAAGCATTTGTGCTACAGAGTTTTCTACTTCATGAGGCGCTTTTTCATAGATGGCTAATTCCATGACAAGGTCAAACACTTGTGTAAGGTCTTCCGGGGTTCCTTTTCTGATTAACATAGGTGGTGGTATTTCCCTAAAAATAACTCCTTCAGTTGAAAGGTAATTTTCCAAGCTCGACTACTTTAAATTTCCAACCTTTTGAAGCCAAACGTCGCTTTCCAGTCAAGGCCATAGATAGTCCTAGGTTAACCCCCATATTAACCAACCCTAAAGGACTTAGAGCATCTCCGCCCATAGCAGCACTACGAAGACTATTTCTACCGATCGAATTAACATTACTTTGAACCAACTTTCCATTCGGTTTAATAAATTGGATTGTATTTAAGGTGATTTCTTGGTCGCCAACTAAAAGGTAATCATCGAATACGAGTAATACACCTTTAATTCTTTCGCCAGTTTTTAATTTACAGATGACCTCTCTTCCTGAATTGAGAAAAGTTCTCTTTTTTTCACCATTCTTATAGATCAAAAGAATGTTTTTAGGGTTGAATTCCCTTTGTCCATATAAAGGAAATGTAAAGAGTAGAACAACGAAAAGACAGAGTGCTTTTTTGATCATACCGTTATGTTTATCAGGGGTTTAACGAACGAATGGAGAATAGGAACACATCTATCACTTCCCTGATCAGTTTGATAATCCCTCTCTTTTCGCTCGAAACGCTCTGATTGTTTACTTCAATAGTCCAATTTGCTATGGAACTATATTTTCTGGAGGAGCAGGTTGGCTATTAAATGTTCTGTCCCATGTGCTTAGAGTATTTTAAGTGGAAAAATCACTTGAACCCAAACATTTGTATCAATCCACCATAAGAGACGAAATTGACAAGACAAAGTGCCTAACTCAATCTAGTCTATTAAGTCAAAACCAGTATATGGCACAAGAGCTTTCGGAATGTTAATACCTTCAGCCGTTTGGTTGTTTTCAAGAATTGCCGCCATTATTCTAGGCAATGCTAGCGCACTACCATTTAAGGTATGTAGCAAAGTAGATTTCTTGTTCTCGTCCTTATATCTCAATTTGAGGCGGTTGGCTTGAAATGTTTCAAAATTTGAAACTGAGCTTACTTCCAACCACTTTTCTTGAGCGGCAGAATAAACCTCGAAATCAAAAGTCAATACAGATGTAAAACCAAGGTCTCCGCTACAAAGCCTTAATATCCTATAAGGAAGCTCTAACTTCTTTAGAATACCTTCTACATGGTCACACATTTCTTTCAGGGCATCGTAAGATTCTTCAGGTTTTCTCACCTGTACGATCTCAACCTTATCGAATTGATGAAGCCTATTGAGGCCTCGAACATGAGCTCCCCAACTACCCGCTTCACGACGGAAGCAAGGAGTAAAGCCAACATGCTTCACAGGTAAGTCTTTTTCGTCAAGGATAACGTTTCTGTAAAGATTAGTGATCGGTACTTCGGCCGTCGGAATCAAGTACATATTTTCTGAAGCGATGTGATACATCTGACCTTCCTTGTCAGGTAACTGGCCAGTACCATATCCAGACGCCTCATTTACAACTATCGGTGGCTGTACTTCTGAATAACCTACACTAGAAGCTTCATCTAAGAAGAAGTTAATCAGAGCACGCTGTAGTCGCGCACCTTTATCTTTATATACAGGAAACCCCGCACCCGTAATTTTTATACCAAGGTCAAAGTCAATAATGTCATAATCCTTGATTAAATCCCAGTGCGGTTTGGCTTTATCGTGTAATTCGGGGATATCCCCAGAACGCGAAACCTCCTCATTATCTTCATCTGATTTACCAACAGGTACAGAATCATGCGGAATGTTAGGAATGTTATAGAGCGCTTGCTTGAGCTTTTCTTGAATCCCATTTAGGTGGTCACCTAGATCTTTGCTGATTGTTTTCAGTTCGGCACTTTTGGCTTTTACTTCTTCTGCCTCTTCGCGCTTTCCAGCTTTCATCAATCCACCAATCTGCTTGGATAGTCCATTGGCCTCGGCCAGGTTGGAATCCAATTGGTGTTGAGTCTTTTTTCTTTCCTCGTCTAAAGCAATCACCTCGTTCAGGAGCTCCTCGGCATTATTAATGTGGCGCTTTTGAAGTCCTTTGACAAAACGATCTTTTTCTGCGATAATGTTGGCTACTTGAAGCATTTTAATTCTTGCGTTTTCGGGCGCAAAGTAAACCAATTCCCTTCAATTCTGTATGAATAAGCCTGTTATAACACAAGAAAACCACAAAAATAATGGCCAATCTTTGACAGTCTGGATTGTTTAGTATAATATTGCCGTGTCCTTAGATGATAGGATGCATGTCCAACGTTCATCTCGAGCAACATATCAATAAACTATAATTCATTTTTATAATTCTCTATCTGAGAGGATTCCCAATCCACTTACTATGTACATCATTGACGAATTAAAGCTTATGCTGCTTTCCGAACTAAAGGAAATCGCTGAGAAAATGGGGGTTAAAAACTTCAAAAAGCTGAACAAGCAAGACTTGATCTATGCTATCCTCGATCAGCAAGCCATTACCCCAGAAGATAAACTCCCTGCTAAAAAAGACGATAAAAAAGCAGAAGCATCTACTGAGGAAGGAAGTGACGAAGGCGCAAAACCAAAAGCTAACAAGAGCAAAGAAGACCGTCCAAAAAGAAGACCTAAGCGAGAAAATGTAGCCGAAGCAGCTGCTGAATCTGGCGAAGGCAAAGACACTGAGGAGAAGAAGGCGAGGCCTGAAAGAAAAGACAGTAAAGCCAAGAAGGAGTCGAACGGAGAAGGTAACGGTAAACCTGAAAGAGAAGGCAACGACGAACGCAAGGAAAGAGACGAAAGAAGAAATAAGCGTCAGCAATACAATCAGAACATCAAAGATTTTGACGGGCTTATCGAGAATGAGGGCGTACTAGAAATGATGCAGGATGGCTACGGCTTCTTGAGATCTTCTGACTACAACTACTTAGCGAGTCCTGACGATATTTATGTTTCTCCATCGCAGATCAAACTATTTGGCTTAAAGACGGGTGACACTGTAAAAGGTCAGATTAGACCTCCAAAAGAAGGAGAAAAGTATTTTGCGCTACTCAGAGTGGAATCGGTAAACGGTAAAACAACTGAGGAGATTAGAGATAGAGTTCCTTTTGAATATTTGACGCCACTTTTCCCTGAAGAGTTGATCAAGTTAAGTACCAAGCCTAGCCAAATGTCTACCAGAATTTTAGACATGTTTGCACCAATAGGTAAAGGGCAAAGAGGAATGATCGTAGCGCAGCCAAAAACGGGTAAAACTGTGCTCCTTAAAGAGATTGCAAATGCAATTGCTGAAAATCACCCTGAATGTTATTTGATCATATTATTGATCGATGAAAGACCTGAAGAGGTGACAGATATGGCGAGAAGCGTAAAGGCAGAGGTGATATCATCTACATTCGATGAGCAAGCTGATCGCCACGTAAAGGTTTCAAACATTGTACTTGAGAAAGCAAAGAGAATGGTAGAGTGTGGTCACGATGTTGTGATCTTACTCGATTCTATCACACGATTGGCAAGAGCTTATAATACAGTTGTTCCTTCGTCTGGAAAAATTCTTTCTGGTGGTGTAGATGCTAATGCACTTCATAAACCAAAGCGTTTCTTCGGAGCTGCACGTAACGTTGAGAACGGTGGTTCGCTATCAATCATCGCTACGGCCTTGATCGAAACTGGATCGAAGATGGACGAAGTAATCTTTGAGGAATTCAAAGGAACAGGTAACATGGAATTACAATTGGATAGAAAACTATCTAATAAGCGTGTTTACCCTGCTATTGACGTTCCAGCTTCTGGTACCAGAAGAGAAGATCTACTGATGAGCAAAGAAGAGTTACAGCGTGTATGGATACTCCGTAAGTTTATGAGTGATATGAACTCAGTAGAAGCCATGGAGTTCTTACTAGATAGAATGAAAGGTACTAGGAACAACGATGAGTTCTTGGTGTCTATGAACGGATAAACCTGAATAAATATTAAAAAAAGCCTGTTCGAAATTATCGGACAGGCTTTTTTTGTAAACACTATGGGCCGAAAGTGGTTTTAAATCCCATACTAGGAACACGAATCATTAAACGGCTTCTTGTGACACTTTTAGTTAGATAAATTACTTCCTTTGCAGAATCTATTTTTTTAGCTTTTGCACGGTCAATGCCAGGCTCACACATATCTATGAATTTTATACCCAAATCATTACTTAAGAAACTCTATACCAGAGGAAGTCTGACAAAGGCAGATGAAGGTTTTGTTTTTAACATTAAGAATAGGCTGATCGATGTCCACTTAGAAGGCTTGAGTCAATTAGCTGTAGAAGGAACGGAGATCCAGAAAGATCAAATTTTCGCCGATTTAGGAGATGGAAAGTGGCTTTCGGTAGAAGAAATTAATCAACAAAACGGCTTTGGGTTGAAGTTGGGCAAAAGCTTTAATGTATTAGTCGCATCGCAACTAAATGGTCAGAAAAACCTGAACTTGTCATTTAAGTTTGACACGAAACCTTTCGGAAAGTTAAGCTTTAACATCACCGATCAGGTTAACGCCCATAAAGTAGAACGGGCACTAAAAATCCCGAGGATTATCGATGCCGACTACGGTGAAGAAGCCATGACCCAGCGTCAGGAATTTGTAAAATCCTTTACAGGAACAACTCCGGCTAATATTAGCAACCCGATTAAAGATACTTCAGTTTATCAAGGAAATATTGAGCACCTAACTGGTTTTGCTAAAATCCCAATGGGAATAGCAGGGCCTATTAAAGTAAATGGCGAACATGCCCAAGGTGACTTTTTAATTCCGCTAGCCACAACAGAAGGTACGCTTGTGGCCTCTTACAATAAAGGCATCAAACTCGTTAACGAAGTAGGGGGTGTAAACTGTAGGGTAATTCAAGATAGCATGCAGCGTGCGCCTGTCTTTATATTTGATTCACTGGTAAAAGCCGTTGATTTTGGTAAGTGGATAAAAACTGTCACACAAGACTTAAAAACTCAAGCTGAATTAGGCTCAAACCATCTGAAATATGATCATGTCGAAGTCTATCATGCGGGGAATAATGTCTTTCTGCGCTTTAACTTCTTTACAGGAGATGCTGCGGGCCAAAACATGGTGAATAAGGCTACATTTCAAATCTGCCAATGGATACTAGAAACCTATGAAGGTATTCAGCATTTTTTCCTTGAATCAAATATGGCCAGCGATAAGAAGCACTCCTTTATCAACTCCCTAAACTCTAGAGGTAAAAGAGTGATCGCAGAAGTTACTTTTCCAGAAGAGCTTTTAGTGAAAAACTTTGGCGTAGATGCGCATCAGTTACAGCGACACTTAGGGGTGGCTAATCTGGGAGGTATGATGGCTGGCGTTAACAACAATGGCTTACATACTGCCAATGCGTTGGCCGCAATGTTTATCGCTTTTGGACAAGACGTAGCCAACTTGGCCGAAAGTACTGCTGGATTTTTGCACACTGAAGTTCTAGCCGATGGGAGCCTTTATGGGACGGTTACCTTACCTTCGCTAATTGTCGGTACTGTAGGTGGTGGAACAGCACTGCCAACCCAAAAAGACTGTTTGGAAATGGTAGATTGCTATGGTGCTGGCAAGGCCAAGAAGTTGGCTGAAATAATGGCAGGGGTTGTGCTAGCAGGAGAGATATCCCTCGGTGCTGCTATTTCATCCTTAGATTGGGTAGCCGCGCATGAAGATCTAGGTAGAAACGCTATTCCGTAAATGTCTACAGTCTCCATCATCATACCCACATATAATGAGGCGTCATGTATTGAGGCAACCTTGGAGCATCTTAAAGAACTTGACCCAGCACCTTTTGAAGTAATCGTTGTAGATGGTGGAAGTTCTGATCATACCAAATCAATCGTTGAAGCAAAACAGTATACGGTTATCGACTCTCCGACACTTGGGCGTGCCGCTCAAATGGATTTAGGAGTAAATAAAGCTTCAGGAGAAATTTTATGTTTTTTACATGCCGATACTTTTCCGCCAACCGATCTGGTAAAAACTGTCAGTGAAACCCTAAATGATGGCGTTGTTTTAGCGGGTTTTAGAAGCATAATGAAAGGAACATGCAACCAGCGTGTCACCACCTTCCATAATCGGATTAAAACCTATTACGCTCCTTTTATTTATAACCCCTATAGGGCGACATTTAAAGGTTTAAGACTGCTTTTTGGAGACCAACTAATGTTTTGTAAAAAGGCCGATTATGAGCGTTCTGGAGGCTTTAATACCGATATGCAGATAATGGAGGAGGCTGACTTGTGTATCAAAATGAATCGCATTGGCAGAATCAAGCAAATTGATCAGAAGGTATATTCTTCGGATAGAAGAGTAGCCAAATGGGGTGTTTTTAAGTCGAACATAATATTCATATCAATCGCTACACTCTGGGCACTTGGTGTTTCTAACAAGAAATTAGCACGGATTTATACGCATATCCGCTAGCATTCAATTAACTTCAAAGTCAAGAAATTTTTCGCCCTAACAATATCTTATACTTTTTTTCCTCTCCGAGGCAGCCTTTTTTTCAAGGACTAAGTATTGAGACTATTAAAGTGGGCTACAATCGACCAAGATCGAAAAATATTGGAAGCAATCATCAACGGCTGCAAAGAGAATGATAGGCAAAGCCAGCAGGAATTGTATCGCAATTTCTATAGCTATGGTATGTCTATTTGTCTGCGCTATACAGGTTCGGAAGCGGACGCTGTAGAAGTCCTAAATGACGGCTTTCTAAAGATATTTAAGAACATTAAAAAGTTCGATATCGAAAAATCGTTCAAACCTTGGTTAAGGAGAATACTTGTAAATACATGTATTGACCACATAAAGAAAAACGCAAAGCATAATCATTTAGTAGATATTACTGAAGCAGCAGTGGAAAGCACGCAACAGGAAGCCCCTGATCACGACCTTTCTTATCAAGAGATATTGACCAAAATTGGTGAGTTATCCCCTGCGTATAGAGCTGTGTTTAACCTTTATGTAATTGATGGTTTTAAACACCATGAAATTGCTGAACAACTAGGTATTACAACTAGTACTTCAAAAGCAAATTTGACGAGAGCAAAAGCGGCGCTAAGAGCAATGCTTGGGAAGGAGGAGTACCAATATGGATAAGTCTAAGCCACAAGGAGGGGATCCGTTGGATCAATTAGCAAGAGAGGCGGCTGAAGGAGCTCAATTTGAGTTTAACCCAGCGGCTTGGAATGCTATGGAGGCTAAATTAGCCCCGCCAAAGCGTGTTGTGCCATGGTGGAAAATCGGTGGAGGACTAGGCGCTATCGCTCTGATAATCTTCTTAGTTTTTAGACCTACTGGAGAGTCAAGAGATGTGCTGAATGAAAACGGTGCCACCGAAAAGAATAGCCAAAAAATTGAAGACTCAAGAGCTGCCGATCCAAAAACGGATAATAAGTCTGAAGCAATACAGGGTACCAATGACAATCAAGCACCTACTGATCAAGTAGCAGGTACGACGTCGGAACAATCTGATGACAATGGAACAGCGGATGAAAACACTCAGCAAGGTGAGGCTAACAGAAATAAGACCATCCAAATAGATGAGAAAGCAGCTAAGCCGTTAGACATTGATATTGCTCCTAATAAGGTGGATGATAAAAGTGTAACCAGCAGTGACAATCAGACTTCGAAAAACAATGCAGCTGGTGAGGAGAATGGAAATGTACAAGAACAAATTGAGACGAATAGCGCTACAAACAGCAATAATGTAACGTCCAAGAATTCCGAAAAGGAAGGAGTTAATCCACCAACTGAAGTAAACTATTATGACCTAGCGCAGCCTAATGCTGTCAATGATAGTATTGTTAAGCGAGAGGCCGACTTAGACGGAGTTAGTTTCGAAACCATTACACCTGAGTGGTTCCCGCCAAAGTATCTATTCGATCAGTCAATAAAGCCCATGACTTTAGATTCTGGGAACTTCAAAACGCCCGAGGTTGATAGCATGCAATTAAAAAAGTGGTCGTTCGGTGTAATGGTTTCTTTAGACTTAAGTGCTACAGGGCTAGATGGATTTACCAAACCAGGAAATATGTTTGGTTTAGTAGCAGAATATCGGTTTGCAGATAATTGGACTATACAATCTGGGTTGACATATGCTGTAAAACGATATAGCGCACTGGGCTCAGAATATAATACCTCTTCATGGCCTGGCGGCAGATCCGATAACTTGGTTCGTGCAGAAGCGCTCTGTTTTGTCATCGATATTCCGATTAATCTAAGAAGGTATTTCCAATTGAAAAATGGTAACCAATGGTATGTCGGAGGAGGTTTATCTACCTATTTAATGCTAAGAGAAGACTATGACTACGAGTATACCAGACCAAGTCCAAATTGGGCACCAACAAGTCAAGTCAAAGGTGAAAATAACCACCTCTTAGGTATTGCTAATTTTAGCGTTGGATATGAGACAGGAATCAGTAAAAAATTCAAACTAGGTATAGAACCATTTATGAAGTTACCGCTGACTGGCATTGGTCAAGGTGAAGTAAAGTTCTTAAGCTTTGGTACCAACTTAGTGATAAAATTAAAATAGGTTTAGCACCATTAATCTTATAAAAGACTTCTTTCGAGAAGTCTTTTCTTGTTTTAAGGTAGTTTATCAGTTAATTCGTATTTGGCAATATTATTGATCCAAAACACGCATAATTTACTACCTCGATGAAACTCAAAACAATATTTTTTTGCTGTCTCCTTACTTTAACCTCTATTCAGGGATTTGGTCAAGAATTTTATACTGGACTTAGAATTGGATATGGTTTAGCAGGTGTTCAGTCAGATGGAAACCCTCAATTCGATTTATCTAGAAGGCCTTCTACGAATATTGCACTTGTGCTAAATAATAGATTTAAAAAATCAGCCTTTGGATTTTCAATAGAGCCAGGCTATCACTTAAAAGGCACTAGAGTAGATGATAGAGAACTAGACTACCGGTTCAATTTTCTAAGCACGCCTATACTTTTAGACATTTATCCTACCGAAAAAGTTAAGATTAGCGTTGGCCCAGAGTTTTCATATCTCATGAGTGCCAAAAATAGGTTTAACGATACTACTAAAGTTGATTTAACAGGAACATACACTAGAAAGTGGGAAGTTGCTGGGACTATAGGGATCAGTTTTGCACTAGATTATTTCGTGGACTTTGGACTTCGGTATACAGCGGGCCTGACAGATATGGTAGCATTAGACCCAGCGCTAGACACCAGAAACCTACGAAACCAAAGCTTCCAATTCTTCTTCTTATTCAAGATCGCCAATTGATTATTGCCATCAATTAACGTTCTTAGTTATATGAACTGGGGATTTATAGGTTTTGGCCGAATTGCGAGAAAGTTTTTAGAAAGTTTAGCGTCTGTTGACGGGGAAACACCCTATGCATTTGCTTCTAGGTCGAATGCCGTCGCTTTACAAGAAGAGTTTCCTGAAGTAAAGATTTATGATTCTTATGAGTCGCTACTTGCTGATGATCAAGTGGATATCGTCTACATCAGTACTACACATAATTTTCATTGTGAAAACACCATTGCGGCATTAAATGCAGGCAAACATGTGCTTTGCGAAAAGCCGATGGGCATCAGCACTCAAGAAGTGAAGCTGATGATTGACGCGGCTAAGTCCTCTGGTAAATTCTTGATGGAAGCCATGTGGATGAGGTTTTTACCCGCCTATCGAGAAGCGATTTCATTGGTTAAAGCAGGTGAAATTGGAAAGGTAAATTATATCACTGCAAACTTTGGTTTTAGATCCGAGGATAAACTTTCAAAGGATGGTCGCTTATTAAATCCGGACCTGGCTGGTGGCGCACTTTATGATGTGGGCGTTTATCCGCTCACCATTGTTTCAGATCTATTTGGTTGGCAACCAAAACACTTTTCAGCTCACGCCGTCAAGTCAGATACTGGGGTTGATGAAACCATACAGGTACAGCTTGATTTTGGCAAGGATAAGTTAGCCCAAGTGTTAGGCAGTGTGACATTCCATACCAATAAGGAAGCTTGTATTTATGGCGATAAAGGATTCATACGATTGCCTATGTTTTGGAAAGCTACCACTTATGAAATCGTAAAAGGTGACGATATTAGGATAGTAGAGAAACCCTATAAAAGTACGGGGTATGCCCATGAAATAGAGGAAGTGGTAAAATGTATAAAAGAGGGAAATGTAGAATCTTCATTGTTCAGTCTTAACGATAGCTTAATGAGTGCGCAATTGGTTGAAGATATTCTTTCCACCATCTTCAAAGAAGGATAAAAAGGATATGGCTAAAGGATTTCTAATAGATCAAGACGGAGTAATTTATGTGGAAGACCAGATAATACCTGGTGCAGACATTTTCATTAAGAACCTTCAAAAAGAGAATATACCCTTCACATTTATGACCAATAATAGCCAGCGATCCCCACTGGATGCTGTTCGGAAGTTGGCAAAAATGGGCATCGATGTGGGAGAAGAAAATGTCTATACATCGGCTATGGCTACCGCGCACTTTATGAGTCAGCAGTATCCGAAAGGAACGGCATACGTTTTAGGCGAAGGCGGGTTGATCTCAAGCTTACATGAAAATGGATTTACGCTCGTTCAAAATGACCCTGATTTTGTAGTAGTGGGAGAAGGGATCAATTTCACCCTAGAAATGGTAAAAAAGGCGATCAATTTCATTTTGTCAGGTGCCAAGTTTATAGCCACTAACCTCGACCCCTCACCAAGAAAATTAGGCTGGAATAACCTAGGAATAGCAGCAGTGGTTTCTATGATTGAATCAGCCACAGGCAAAAGAGCATTCTCAGTCGGAAAACCCAGTCCGGTAATGATGAGGCTGGCGAGAAAACATATTGGCTTGGCCACCGATGAAGTGACAGTAATCGGAGATACCCTAGCCACAGATATCCAAGGAGGGGTTCAAGTTGGGTACAATACTATCTTGACGCTCTCCGGAATGTCTAAGAAAGAACAACTGAATGATTTTCCGTTTAAACCGGATATGGTTATCGATTCGATCGCTGACTTAGAATTACCACTGCCCTGGTGGTAAATATGCCCACAATTCATCTGTGATTACCCTCTAGGAATTGCTATATTTCATTGATGTATTTTTTAGGGTATGATATCGGTTCTTCCTCCATCAAAGCCGCATTGGTAGATGCGAAAACACTTGAAGAAATTTCGGTCGCAAAATATCCTGAAAAGGAGATGCCTATCCAATCTGATAAGGAGGGCTGGGCAGAACAAAATCCTGAAGAGTGGTGGGACAATTTAATTTCGGTCACCAATCTGTTACTTGAAAAAGCTCGCGTAAATCGATTTGACATATCCGCTATCGGAATTGCCTATCAAATGCATGGCCTTGTACTGGTCGATCGGCAGCAACAAGTATTAAGGCCTGCTATAATCTGGTGTGATAGCCGGGCAGTATCAATAGGTCAAACTGCTAAAGAGCAACTAGGAGAAGCCTTTTGTTTGAATCACTTATTAAATACACCAGGTAATTTTACTGCTTCAAAACTGAGTTGGGTAAAGGAGAACGAGCCAGGACTTTATAAGAAAATCTACAAGTTTATGTTGCCAGGTGATTTCATCGGAATGAAGATGACTGATGAAATTGTGACCACAATTGGTGGCTTGTCCGAAGGGATATTTTGGGATTTTAAGGAGAAACGAGTCTCCAAAGAAATACTCGATCAGTTTGGTATAGAATCGAAATTAGTTCCAGAAGTCGTAGTTGGTATCGGAATACAAGGGAAACTCTCTTCTGGGGCAGCAGAAATCCTGGGGCTAAAACCTAATATACCGATCGCTTATCGGGCTGGTGACCAACCGAACAATGCGATGGCTTTAAATGTGTTAAAGCCAGGTGAAATTGCTGCTACTGGCGGCACTTCAGGAGTTATTTACGGGATATCAAAGAAACCCCTGTTCGATTTAAAATCACGCGTGAATGGCTTTGCCCATGTTAATTACACCCAAGAAAATGGAATGATCGGCATCCTTTTATGTATAAACGGGGCCGGTATCCAATACAGCTGGACCAGGAGCCTTTTGGGTGAGCAAATGTCATATGAGCAAATAGAGCAGGTTGCGGCAACAGTGCCAATCGGTGCTAATGGATTGAGTTTTCTTCCTTTTGGAAATGGGGCAGAAAGAATCTTTGAAAACCGTATGGTGGGGGCGCATATGTCTGGAATAGACTTAAACCGACATAGTAAACCCGACATTTTTCGGGCAACCATTGAGGGTATTGCTTTTGCCTTTGTTTATGGGGCAAGAATTATGAGAGAGATGGGTTTGACCATCGATAAGATTAGAGTAGGAAATGATAACCTATTTCAATCCGAAATATTCTCTAAAACGATCGCGGTTCTACTCCATGCAAAAATAGAAATCTATGAAACCACAGGGGCATCAGGAGCGGCAAAAGCGGCCGGGGTAGGGGCTGGATTTATTGACTCAATTGAGGAGGCTATGAGTACCCAAAAGATTATCAAAACTGTGTTGCCAGACGATGAAATAACGTCGTATCAAATGGCATTTAACAACTGGGAAAAGGCACTTGAAAAACAATTAAAAAATTAAGACATGAGTATTTTAACAGGCGATAAAGAGTTTTTTAAAGGAATTGGTGCAATTCCTTATGAAGGAAAAGAATCCGATAATCCATTTGCCTTTAAATTCTATAATCCAGACCAAGTTATAGCAGGGAAAGCTATGAAAGAACATTTTAGGTTTGCCGTTGCTTGGTGGCATACGCTCTGTGGGACGGGTGGTGATCCATTTGGACCAGGAACAAAGGAATTTCCATGGAATGCTTCTGTTGATGTAGTTCAGCGCGCTAAAGAAAAAATGGACGCAGGTTTCGAATTCATTACCAAACTTGGGGTTCCTTATTACTGTTTTCATGACTTCGATTTGATTGACGAAGGGCCCACTTTGCTCGAGTCAGAGAAAAGGCTCGAAGTGATTTCGGACTATGCATTAGAAAAGCAAAAGGCATCAGGAGTAAAGGTGCTCTGGGGTACAGCCAATTTATTCTCCAATCCTCGATATATGAATGGTGCTGCCACAAATCCAGATTTTGAGGTAGTCGCTTTTGCAGGGGCACAAGTAAAAAATGCGCTAGACGTGACGATCAAACTCGGTGGTGAAAACTATGTTTTTTGGGGAGGTAGAGAAGGTTATATGTCCCTTTTGAATACCAACATGAAAGCGGAGTTGGATCATATGGCACAATTTCTACATATGGCCAAAGATTATGCTCGAGCCCAAGGTTTCAAGGGTAATTTCTTCATAGAGCCTAAGCCAGCCGAGCCATCGAAGCACCAATATGACTTTGATGCAGCTACGGTGATTGGTTTTCTCCGTGAGTATGATCTCATGGATGACTTTAAACTCAACCTGGAGGTAAACCATGCCACGCTTGCGCAGCATACCTTCGAACATGAAATGCAAGTAGCCGCTAATGCAGGAATGCTCGGTAGTATGGATGCAAATAGGGGGGATTATCAGAATGGATGGGATACAGATCAATTTCCAAACGATATTTATGAAGTAACCCAAGCCATGCTGGTCCTTCTGAAAGCGGGTGGACTGCAAGGAGGAGGTATAAATTTTGACGCCAAGACTAGAAGAAACTCAACTGACTTAGAGGATATATTCTTAGCGCATATTGGTGGTATTGACACTTTTGCCCGCGCTCTAATTATTGCTGATAGGATACTTTCTGAAAGTAAATATCTCCAGTTATTGAATAATCGGTATGCATCATTTAATAATAAGGAGGGTCAGGCCTTTGAAAGTGGAAAACTAAGTCTCACAGATTTGTCTAACTTAGCCCATAGCAACGGCGAGCCTATGCAGAGAAGTGGAAAGCAAGAGCTCTTCGAAAATATCGTCAATCAATACATATAGTTCTAAAATCAATACATGTAGGTACTTACATTTTTTTAACTTGCATGACAACGAATACTAAATTGATTTTAAGTTCTAACAATCAGAATCTAGAAATAGACTTATCTAGAGGTGGAGCTATCACTCACCTTACGCTTTTTTCAAACGGAAAAAGTAGAAAAGTGATATGCCCGAAAAAAGGATATGATAATGAATCCTCTTTGTTATTCCCATTTCCTAACCGACTTGCGAATGGCCAATTTAGTTTTCAAGGAATAGACTATCAGTTTCCTTTAAATGATTATGGTAGACCCAATGCGCTGCATGGTTTTGTGAAAGACATGCCGTTTCAAGTGCTTCAGCAAATGCCAGATGCCATAACTTTACAATGTACCTATACAGGTGATTTAGAGTACTACCCTTTTCCGTTCCGCATGGCACTTACATATCATTTAAGGCCTGGTGAACTTCACGTGTATTTGGAAATTGAGAATACAGGAGCCACTACTTTGCCTTGTGGTTTCGGCTGGCACCCCTATTTTCATTTAGAGGAAGGAGCCGATTCAACGTCTATAGAGCTAAAAAACGTTTCGAAGATCGGTGTTGAAAATCTTTTACCCACTGGAAGAGCAACCCCTTATCGATTGCTGGATAATGGATGCCTCATAGAGGAGCTGGATTTAGACACTTGTTTCGAATTCTCTAAAAAGGGAGTGGTAAATGGTGCAAAGATTCACTACCCTGATGATGCCACTTTGGAAGTATGGCAAGACGAAAATCAGCCTTACGTTCAGCTCTACACCCCGGAAGACCGTAGGGCAATTGCCATAGAACCAATGACTTGTAATATAGATGCTTTGAATAATCAGGCTGGTTTAAAACTCTTGTCGAGTGGTGAATCTTGGTCTATTGAATATGGGGTGAGACTTTATTGATCTAAATCGGATTAGAGTTGCTCAGCCGACTAATAGAAAAGGCATCCCAATAATTAACACCATCATCGATCTTTTTTGTATTAAAAAGACATTGACTATAATCTTTCTTTATAAAATTGGGGGCACAGCTATTAAGTTCTATATTATAAATAAGGTATTATTTGATAATCCATGTGGAACATTTAAAGGCTTCATGTTTTATAGGCAGGTGTAAAATTAAAAGGCATATCGAAAGAATTTCGAAACAGCCTTTTGATCCTCAGCTCTTTAATCATAGAATCCAGTCGGCCTAGGCCCTATTTCTGACGTGATTTATTAGCTAATCCGAGTATTATTGATTTTTACCAGTTTTGGATTAAACACCCAATACTTGGCTAGAAGTAACTTTAACATCGATAGTAATCACGGTTACAGGCAAAAATATATGGAAATAGGTGGTGGACTTAAGAATCGGCAATTATCTTTGACCAGTGTCACAGATGAGATAGACATTCCTAACAGTAAATCTCAGACATCAAGAACGCTGAAAAAGAACTAACTCAGCAAGTTTATTGGCTTATTCAAATCATAGATAGAGCTAAGTAAGTCGGTTGTTCGGTAGACTACATTAACCATATGGCTATTTCATATAGTCAACATAAAGGAATTTAATTCCTTAGCTTCTAGCCTCTCGATATTCTAAGAAATTATTGGCTTTATGCCGAAAGAGTATTGAAATTTTTTAAGGAGAAGAACTTACTAAACATAATTTATTCCTCTTATCACTATTTAATGTTGCCGCGGTCAAGGCGATCAATTTATAGTGTAAAATATAATTAGAATTAAATGTATTAATATGAAGAGATATACCCCTTTTAACAAGTTCTTTTCGAGCGTATTTCACAGTACGTTTTGGATCTTGGCGTTTGCTATTTCTTCAATTCAAGTAAAGGCTCAAGAAATACCAGAGAGTTTTTTCGATGTCTATTTAGCAAGAGTATCTATCCAGTATAACGACTATATCAATTTGTTGGAAGAGCAGCTAGAGGATGCAAAAGAAGGGAGTTTGGCTGAAGCGCGAATCATGGGACAACTTGGCGATTTGTATTTAGAAACAAGGGATTTCACCAAAGCTGATGATTATAAAAAGAAGGTAGAAGGTTACTGGTCCAGTGTAGAAATCAATTCTAGAAACAGAGATTTATTTGGCCAATATTTATTAAGGAAAGTTCCATCTAACTCTTCTAGAGATAATTATATATATCTCGACAGCGCCGCTCAATATTTAGAGAACGAGAATGATCTCGCCTTTGTAAAATATTTGAAATTTATAAAAACCTCCCCAACTGAAGAGAATGACAAGTACGGACCTAGATATAATGACTTACTGAGTACTCCAAATTTGCCGGCTGATATAGCGGCACTGGCACACGTGGCAATGACAGAAATCACTTGGAATACCGGTTTAGCGGATAGTGCTATTGTTGAGAATTCTAGGGTTGATTTAGATAATGTGCAAAGTATGTTCACGATACTCGTTCATCATATGTTTAACTCTTTTCATGAGTTGCTTTTAGGTAACCTTGTTGAAGCAGGCAGAATTGGGGAAAAAATGAAAGCAGTGGTAAGAAAGTATGATGGAGATAAATCAGGCTACGCCAGTGTTTTTTACACCACAATGAACCAGATATATACCATTACTAATCAATATGATTCTGCAGCTTTTTACTCTTTAAAGTCGATAGAGTTGTTGGAGGGAAGTAGAGGTTCTGATATTAGGCGCGTTGAAAGTTACCGGAGACTCAGTGTTACTTACACGCAAGGTGGACAATATTTAAAGGCATTGGAGATGGCGAGAAAATCGACTGAGTTGATTACTGAAAAGCTTAATAAACACCCAGGAATTCCGACAAGCTATACACAATTAATGAATGCTCTTTTTGATGTTTATGATTTAACAAGTGATATCGATGAGAAACGTGCTTTGATGAAAGAGATAGAGCAGCAAATTGTTAATCAAGAGTTGTTATTGCTTGAATATATTAGGCTGAGCGACAAGGTATATTTACAAATTACTAAAGGGCGTCTATGGCTGGAAAGACAACAGCCCAGGATAGCTGAAGGGCTATTTAATGAAGCCATTTCAATCTCTAAAAATTTAAATGACGAGGAATATGTTCGAGAAAAGGCCTCATACTACCTAGCTGTAATTGCCAACAAAAGAAAACAATATAATAAGGCTATAGAACTTGGAAATAAGATTCTAGAGCAACCAAATATAGGTTTTAAGCTTACAATCGATGTTCATAAACTACTCATCAAGTCATATACTAATTTGGGTGTCGTGGGAGAGGTCAATTATCATATTGACCAAATCCAAACGCGCATTGAAGATAGGATGTCTGAGAGGGCCAAATATTTGCTAAGTCAGTCTGAAGTTCAACAAGAACTAGAATCGCAAAAGTCCCTTAATGCTAGTTTAGAGTCAGAACAACTTGTTAAATCCCAATTGATAGAGCGGCAACAGCTAATTATATTAATTGTTGCGGTAAGCGTTGCGCTTATTGGTTTTTTCGTCATTAGGTTGAAATCCTTACATGGCAAAAATTTGCGCCTACTTAAAAAAGTTGAAAATGAGAGTGTTGAACTGCATTCAACTAATTCAGAATTGAGTGATACGATAGCGGAACTTGAATTTCATCAATCAAATAATCAAAAGCTACTGGATACTTTGTCTGACCACCTGACTAAAACGTTTAATGGCATAAAAGGCCTGAAAAGCTTTATTCCTGAGCTCGGAAAGCTAAATAATGAGCAGGAAAAGTATCTCGGCAGAATATCTGATATAGTAGATGAAGAAGAACTGGCGCTAAAGGATCTAATTTCTTTAAATTCTGTATTAGGCAAGCATAAAATTGATATTCGCCGTGTCACGATTTCGACCATGCTTAATAATATCGAGAGCAAAATGCAGAGTAGTTTAAAGTTGCATCAAGCTCAGATGGAGGTTGAAATGCGAAAAGGACTGGTTTTTCTTGCCGATAAAGTGTTGATTGAAATGAGTATCATTTCACTAATTCAGCATGGGCTTAACCAAGGCATTTTAGATAAGAAGTTAAAACTACATGTAGACGCTAACGAAGGTCTTCAAGTCACATTAGAGTTTAAGGGGGCTGCCGTAAATCAAGAGCAAATAGACAAGTGGTTAAAACCAAATGCTGTAGATCCTATGAATTATTTGTCCAAGTTATCCCAATTGAAGGACTTAATGGATGGTGATTTAAATTACTTGGTTATGGGTGATCTGCACAAGATAACCTTAAAGCTTAACCTTATAGAATTAAAATTAGCTGATAGTAAGGATAGCGAGATTGATCAGTTGGAAATTGACACCATTTATGACAAGGTGTATCATTATTTAGTCGCCGAAGGTGGTCTAACAGATGCTGAGTTAACTGCAGGACAACTATCAAGTCATCTAGGTATTCCCAGTAGAAAGCTCTCTTACGCCATAAATACCCGTGAGAAAACCAATTTTAGTAAGTTCCTGTCCAAGATTAGAATTGATAAGGTTAAACAGATGCTTGATAATGGTAACCATAGCCATCTAAATATAGCTGGAATAGGCTATGAGGCTGGTTTTAATTCAAAATCCACTTTTTTCTCATCTTTTAAGGAATTCGTCGGGTGTACACCAAAGGAATACATCAATTCACTAGCACAGGAGGCCTCTTAAAGTCCAGATTTTGGTGAATGATGATTTTTAGGACTCCTTCGTACATATTCGAACCCAATGCCAATAACTTATTTCTTCTTTTGTGAAAGGTCATTGGCTATTTGTGGGTAGAAATATCTCGAATGTCTGTGATTTCCTACAAATCTTTCCTTGTTGTAACTAGTCAGTTCTCCGGTTTGTAATAATTAAAGTATAATCATTCAATTAGAGTGCTTATCGACTTTGGTGTTTAGATGCTGGGTAGTTCAAAATAGCCATTCTTCTAAACTGCATCAATTTATTGGTCGAGTAATAAAGCCCCAAGTTGACTCAACTTTGTTATAAGCTTTGGAAAAAAATCTAGATGGCATATTAGAACAAGTATTCATAGATCAAGTTGTGGCAGACCTCGTTCAAATGAAATTCGATTTCTCCCTTAGACTAAAGTCGGAAAGTTCTGAATCTTCAAAAGAATGGCTGAGTGAAAAACTACTAGTCATCGATGGGCTTATTGCCCAGTTTGATCAAACGAGTCTGGCTCGCGAGTTTAGTTTATTGTTAAATAATGGATTAGATAAGTATTGGACTGACCATTCTATTTTGTCAAAAGATGAAGTTTTGTTTTGTGGAGCTCTCGCCATATTTACTAATACTCTTGAACTTGCAAACTTTCTACAGATAAGTGTGATTCTGTGTTTTGAGAAAGCGACCAAGATTAGCGTAAAATTAAATCTAGCCTGCCCTAATACATTACGAGATTATACGCTTGCATATCTAAAAAAGGAGTTTCAACCCCCAAAAATGCTCTTAGTTTACTCTAAATAAGGTTCGAATTTATGTTTTAGACATAAATCTGTACTTCTAAAACCTTTATCATACTCCATTCAGTAGGAATAGAATCACATTGCTTTCACAAAGTCGTTAAGGCTTTCGCAAAGCAATTAAATGTTAATACTAGAGAGAAATCATACGATAAACGATTACGTGGTGCGTCAAGCGCCATCTATGAAAGTAAGTTTGGCTCAAGGTCGCTTCTTCATATTATTAACGTTTGCCTTTTTTATTACGGCTTCAGTGTTTGGTGACCAACCATCATTGTCAACCGGTTGGGCCGTTCTAGGTTCAAGCCTACTAATCATGCCCTTTTCCTTTAGGGCTTTTTCAATACGGTATGGATTCCACCAAAAAGAAATAATTACTGGCAACTTGGACTTTATGCCTAATTCGTTTTCAAAGCCTCTTAGTATATCAAAATCAAGATGTGATTTTGACGTCAAAGATGATATTATGGTGAATATCGGCACGAACGGAGCATACATAGAGACGAGTGCCAGTGATTTTACAAAATCAAATTCAATTCAATCTTCATTTACAGGAAACCTGGCACTTGACTTATGTCCACTTCTGGGCAGAAAGACAGTGGGTAATCGTTTTGACTTCGCCAGCCAGTTAACTGTTGCTTCAAATAAGAGGTCGGTTATTCTGACTTCATATTTGGTAGGTCCTGTAAATGATTTATTTACAATGAATAATACTGAATTCAAACAGTATCCGGTTGAGTATCGCTCAACTTCTGACTTTAGCGCTTTAACAACTCCGCTTAATGACGTCAAGAAGTCTTACTGTTTGAGAAATAAAGAAATAATTTTTAGCAATCCAGCTTCGGTGACTAGTGCTTTTATTCTGCCATTTAATTCAACAAAATCAGGACGTGATTTTGGTTCAAATGGTGTTAGGGTAAGTTTTGGTTCAGGTGGTGCTGTCACCGATACTGTTGCTAATCAATTCTATAAGCCTGTTTTAGAATTAACAAGAGAGGTTACGGAAAAAAGAGATACAAAACTCGAAGAGGAAAGATATACTAGCGACTGGGATTCAGTGAATGGTACCGTTACTATTTCATTTAATTCAACAAAATCAAGACGTGATTTTGGCTCAAATGATAATACGGTAAGTTTTGGTTCAGGTGGTACTGTCACTGTACCCGGCCCTAGTTTAATTTATTCTTCAACAACATTAAAGATTACCTGAAACTGTACTCTAGTGCAATCATTGCATAGAGTACAGCCAGACAATGGTTATGACTTCGCCAGCCAGTATGCTATTGTCAGGGAATAAAGACTGGATTTCCAGTCTTTATTCCGCAGGTAAAATTAAGATTATTCCACTAATAAGAGAACTTTGTCTCTAAACCTTTAGTGTCTTTTATCATAGTTCAATACAATGAACTCTGCATTGGTAATGAATCTCTCTTGATCCTCTTGATTTTTGAAAATCAAATAGATATCGGATTTAGCCCCTTCAGAGGTGATAAAAATTTTAGTGTCTTTGAAGGATTGCTCTTTTAACTTGTTAAAATCTATTTGTGCCGACCCTAAAAGTGGTCCACTTTGACTGCCCCCTCTTATTTCTATCTCTCCTTGATAATGATAGCCATTATTGTAAAGTCCTCTAAAAGTAATTGCCTTGAGCCCAGTTAAATCAACATTGTTAAATTTCAGAAATTGCCCATTCTTAATGTTGCCCACCACCTTAGATCCAAGGGCCTGCCAAACAGTATTGGATTCATGCATTAAATCAGCCTCCTCAGCTTCAAGTTTTGAAGCTTTAAGAATTGTTTGGGCACTAGTAGATAGGGAAGACACCTCACCGTTTCCGTTGTCATTGTATGTAGCAGTTAAAACATAAGCTCCGTTAAGGTTATTCGGTTGATGCTGGTTAAATATTAACTCACCGGAAATAGGAATCACCTCCTTTTCTTCTTCCAACTGTAGTATATAGTCGACTATTTCTGAAAGCGCTTGATCATCTAATTGTGGGTGGGCCGCCATCGGTGTTTCGCCCCAAACGCCCGATCCGCCATTTTTAATTTTACCCATTAGGTACTCCTTATGCTCTGAATTATACTTTTTAGCGATGTCTAAATAAGATGGGCCGTTAATTTTCTTATCAATCGCATGGCATGCTCTACAATCTGAATTATCAATGAGCCCCCTTCCCTTAGATGCGATTTCCACTTGATGTCCTTTTTCACTGATATTTTGAAGCTCAAGATTCGGGATAAAATCCAGAGTGACCTTTACATTCTCTGGCGCTATAGATCCATTTACTGTACTGCCGTCTTCTTTGTCCGTCACACTCACGGTATAGGCGAGCGGGTCATCGATATTGTATGAGGTATTTTCTGTGCTAAATGATATTTGTATTTCTGGCGGTGCGTTTCCAACGACAACCTTCAAGCGATCTGTACTTTGTTCCCCCTCTGCATCGGTTACCGTCAGTATAACGTCAAAGTTACCCGCCTCGTTAAAAGTGAACTCAGGCTTCATCTGGTCACTTTGGCCCAGTCCATTAGCAAAGTTCCAAGCATATTTTAAAGGTTCACCTTCCAAATCTTCAGAGTCTTCGGCTGAGAATTGTACGGTCAATGGTGCAGCGCCAACGGAATTATCACTTTTAATACGAGCTGTCGGTTTGCGAATGCCAGCCACAAAAGTGATTTTGTTTAATTGAGCATCTAAGTTTCTGGTGTTCCAACTTTCACCGTACTCTAGAATATACAAGTTGCCATCCTTCCCGAAGATCATATCCATCGGATTATGAAATTCTTCATTACTTAAAAACGGTTCGGCCTTTACATAGTCCTGATTTTCATCCATTGTAATCAGGTATATCCAATCCCTCATCCACTCATAGACCAGCAACTTACCATCGAAATATTCTGGAAAGCCTATTTCGGCATATGCTTCCTTATTGAAGATTGGTCCCGCCATAGCAGTTCTACCTCCTTCTCCGACCCACGGAAACTCAGCTGAACGTCCATAGCCATACCAAATGAATGATTTTTGAGCAGGAGGCAGGTTTTGAATTCCCGTATTATTCGGCGAATTATTGACCAGTTTGTTTGGATCGAATGGAGCAATAGGTTTCTTGTTTTTAAAGTCAAAGTCCCAATATGGTTTGTTGTCTCCGCGAGTGTACGGCCAACCCCAATTACCCGGCTTTTTTGCCTGATTTATTTCGTCATGTCCTTTAGGTCCCCGTTCGGGGTTATCATTACCAGCATCTGGCCCAACATCTCCCCAGTATAGAGTGCCGTTTCTCTGATCAACAGAAATTCGAAACGGATTGCGAAGTCCCATGGCGTAAATTTCTGGACGAGTTTTAGGATCGTCATCTTTAAAGAGGTTTCCTTCGGGAATCGAATATGTTCCATCTGATTCGGGTTTAATTCTTAAAATTTTGCCTCTTAAGTCGTTCGTGTTTGCACTTGATTTTTGAGCATCCCAAACCGATCTATTGAGACCTTCGTCGCTTGGTGAATAACCATCTGATTCAAAAGGATTGGTGTTGTCTCCTGTGGACAGATATAGGTTACCTTCTCCGTCAAATTCAATCGAACCACCAGAATGACAACAGTCGTGTGTTGACTGAAATTCAAGAAGTATTTTTTCACTGGACGTATCTAATTGATCACCTACAAAATTGAACCTTGAGAGTCTTTGAAGTTTTCCTTCTATTTGGGCTGAGTAAAAAAGGTAAATCCAATTGTTACTTTCAAAATCTGGGTCAACAGCCAAACCCAATAGACCGTCTTCGGCTATGCGTTTTACATTCAGATGGCCTCCGTCGAGAAGTTCGTCTGCTTTCAGGTCAAAAACCTTTAAATCTCCCGCTCTTTCAATGAATAGAATCTTTTCATCTGGCAGGTAATCCAATTCCATTGGTTCATTAAGATTTATTGCCAATACTTCTCTCACAAAACGATTTTCTTCTGGCACCCTTTCGGAAATCGCCTTACTTAAATCTCTTTTGTTGTTCCCTATGGCGTATTGAATGCCACCGTTTAAATGATCAAGGAACATGGTGTCGGTATAGGCTTCATCGGTATGGCCCAGCCCTGTATAAAACATACGGCCACCATCATATGATCGGTACCATGCGATTGGATGATAGTCGCCATTTTCACCACCCTTGTAACTATTTTCATCCAATGTCATCAATACATTCAGCCCTTCAGCAATGCTTTTATAGTTGTACCACTCATCGAAATGCTGCCAAGTATCGGGCATGTTTTCAGTTGCTGGGTGCTCTTTATCAATTATGTTGATGGTTGCCTCTTGTTGATTTGGGTGACTGAGAAAGTATGCCCCTACCAGCTCGTTATACCATGGCCAATCGTATTCGGTATCGGCTGCTGCGTGAATACCGACAAAACCGCCACCCGATTGAATGAATCTCTCGAAATCGGCTTGCTGATAATGGTTCAGGACATCACCCGTAGTACTCAAGAAAACTACTGCACTATAGGCCGCAAGTTTGTCTTCTGAAAAGAAGGAAGCATCGGTTGTAGTATCTACCGCAAAGCCATTTTGTCTACCTAATTCATTGATCGCTTCTATTCCTTTGTCGATGGAATTATGATGATATCCTTCCGTCTTTGAGAAGACAAGAACTCTTTTCTCTCGCTGCGCACCACAAGAGCTTATTATGAATGCAATTAGGAGTAGAAAAGCGGTTGAAGATCGAGTTGGGTTTAACTGATTGCTCATGGCCTAAAGATTTTTGTAAATGAGTTTACTTCTAAAATCTTCTACCAGTTTTCGCGCGAGGGCTTAATAAGGCCCTCTGCTTCCAACATGCTCCTAGTACTGCTATGACTTTTCCAGAACTGGTCGTTGATCTTTTCAATGGTTAACGAAAATTCTGGATGCCCTGCCATATTTTTCATGATAGGATCATCCGCAATCATCATAACCAACCAATAAAAATAATCTTTTTGCTCAGGAAATTTCTTTAAGTGATCTATACCTTTTTCTGTATCGCCTGTGTACGCGTAATAGGCAGAAAGTAAAAGGTTCTTATAAATGGAATTATCGTTCTCTGCGAACTCTTTGTAGACGGCCAAGTGCTTCTCGGCTTCCTCTAACCGTCCCAATTGCTTATAAGTGTAGGCTATCTTTATTTCCTCATTATCAAAGATGCCCAAACCGAAATTTTCTTTCATCTGAGAAAACACGTCATAATAGAATGCCGCCGACTCATACTCTTCAAGACAATAGTGAACTTTAGCCACTTCAATAATGATGTCTAGCCGCGTAGTGTCCTTTTTAAGTACTGTTTTTAAGGATTCAAGGGTCCCTTCCAAGGTGCCACCTTGAGCAAATTTTATGTAAGGGTATAAATACTGAGGGAAAAGGTTATTCTCATCAAAATTCATGGATTTTTGAGCATAAACTTCTGCTTCTTCAAAGAAACCAGCTTGGGCAAGAGCATTACTTAAATGGAGGTAAGAGATGCTCATGGCAGAAGAATCAACCAATGCCACATTGAGCTTATTGCCTCTTAGTGCATATGTTAAATACTTTTTTGTATTTGGAATGTAACTGGCATAAATGTCAGATAAAAAATTCGTAGCCATCGAGGAATTTGGATTGAATTCCAAAGCCTTTTCAAAATACACAACTGCTAAATCGAATTTCGTCTCATGCATATAGAATAAGCCTTTTGCTATCAAGCTAATCGGTAATTCTGGACTAGCCAGTAAGGCTCTATCGGCATAATTATTAATCTCTTCTGTATGCTGCTTTTGCGATTGGAATAAGTCTAAAAAGTAGTAACACACCGAGGTGTAAGCCTGGGCCTCCGCAAAAAAGGGATCTCTCTCTATGGCGAGGTCGAAAAAATCTATAGCCTCGATCAGGTATTCGTCATCATACCGATTCATTAATTCGAAACCCTTCAGGTAATACTCATAGGCTTGGATATCCTTTGTTGGAATCCTTTCGATTCTTTCCGCTTCGTCAGGTGTTACAATAACTTTAATTTCACCAGCAATATCTTTAGCTACCTCTGCTTGCAGTTGGAAAATATCAGTCACAAGCCTGTTATACTGTTCGGACCATAGGTGACTGTCTTTGGGTGCTTCAATTAATTGCACAGTTAGCAAGATATTATCACCTAACTTTTGACCACTTCCTTCAAGTACATAACTAACCCCTAATTCTTCCGAAATCTCCGAAATGCTTTTCTCACTATTTCTATACTGTTCTACAGAAGTTCTACTGACCACACGCAAATCTTCGATTTTCTGAAGGTTGGTAAGCACTGATTCCATTAATCCATTAATAATGTGCAGGTTACTAGAGTCGTTACTGTCATTTTTAAAGGGAAGCACCGCAATTGATTTTTTCCCAGGAGTATAATCTGACTTTTCGATTCTTGGTAGAATCAATGATAATAGTATGATGACGAGTAATACCCCTGCTGGAATTAACCACTTCTTGGATGTGGCATACCTTCTTTCCTTTTGGACTAAGACTTTCTTTTGCGCTGTGTATTTCGCTTTCTCCTCGCCTGGCGGATAGCCATATTGTTCTCGAAAGCATTTAGTGAAATAGGAGACACTACTGAAGCCTACACGATAAGAGATTTCTGAAGCCGTTAGATCATCACTCCTCAATAATTGTTGCGCATGGTTCAATCGAACTCGCCGTATTAAAACACTAACGGAAATACCCGCAATTTTCTGTGTTTTACGGAGCAAATTGGACCTGCTCATTCCGATACTATCCGCTAAATGAGACACACCGAACTCTTCATCCGACATATGCTCTTCAATAGTCGAGATTAGTTTGTCTAAAAAATCACTTTCAATGTCTAAGAAGTTACCCATTTGGTTGAAAAGCATACTCAATGCTCATACAAAAAAGAGCAGGATACTTGCCAATTCCAAATGCGCATAATGTATTTAAAATGGGCTTTTGCGTCATAATTTATATCGCTGAGTCATAATTTCAAGCTAAAAACCATGGTTGATAGTATTCGAAGCATAGCTGTTTAAGCTACCATGATTGTAATCCTGACCTTTGGGTTATTAAAAAATTTATGAAACGAAAAACATCAAAAGACATGGGTAACAACAAAAGTAATTTAGCGAAACCAGCATTGGCAGTGCTTTTTTTAACCATTGGTTTAATGCTACAATCTTGTAGTAATCAAAAAGAAGGAGAAGACGTTAAGGTCAAAGCACCAAAACAAACACTTTTTGAAGCCGCCTTCCTCGGAAATGTGACTAATGTGAACAAGCATATTGAAGCAGGTACAGCATTGAACCTAAAGGATGATTTTGGGTCTACTGCTCTAGTTATTGCCACTATATTTAATAAGGTGGATGTGGCCATAGCACTCATCGAAGGAGGTGCTGATATTGAGGTAAAGGGTGATGATGGTTCAACAACCCTTCATACTGCTGCTTTTTATGGTAGAACGGAAATAGTAAAAGCTTTACTCAATAAAGGAGCAAATACTGCGGCGTTAAATAACTATCAAAGTACGGCTTTGGCTTCGGTTCAAGTTCCATTCGATCAAGTGAAACCTTTATACGATCAGATTTCAAAAGACCTACGTCCTCTAGGTTTGACATTAGATTATGAAGAATTGAAGTCTGCTCGTCAAGAAATTGCTGAGTTAATCATTAACCAACAGAAATAATGGAGAATTCTTTAACCCACGATCGCCGATTCGATATTGATTGGCTACGCGTCATCGCTATAGGTTTGTTACTGATATATCATATAGCGATAGGATTTCAACCTTGGGGAGGGTTCATTGGTTTTATCCTGTCAAATGAATCGCTCGAGTCGATTTGGGTTCCCATGTCCGCACTTAATGTTTGGCGGATCCCGATCTTGTTCTTCGTGTCTGGGATGGGCGTCTGCTTTGCGATGCGTAAACGAAGCTGGAAAGAATTGATTAAAGAACGAGCTTTAAGAATTCTTATGCCTTTTCTGTTTGGTATGGCATTTATAGTACCGTTACATTGGTTAGTCTGGCAAAGCTATTACGACCAGCCTTTACAATTTTTACCACAACCAGGTCATCTTTGGTTTTTAGGAAACCTGTTTGTCTATGTCCTTCTTTTATCGCCGATTTTTTATTGGTTGAAGAAGAACAGAGAAGGAAAAGTTCATCGATTTTTGGCAATGCTCTTCCAAAATCCATTTGGCCTTATCGTGGTCATGATTCCTTTTTTGCTTGAGGCAATAATTGTTAATCCTGTGAGCTTTGAAACCTATGCTATGACTTGGCATGGCTTTTTTATCGGATTATTAGCTTTCTTTTTTGGCTACTGTTTTATCTATGCTGGAAGTGGTTTTACAGCTACTGTTAAAAGGTGGAAGTGGTTGTTTTTGGCTATTGCTATTGCTCTTTTCAGTTATCGGCTGCTAGTTTTAGAGCTAGTCGTACCGAACTATTTATTATCTATAGAATCTAATTTTTGGATTTTCGGAGTATTCGGAATTGTATTTACATACCTTAATAAACCGAGTCGATTGTTGAGTTATTTAAGTAAGGCTGTGTATCCAGTTTATATTATTCATATGGCATTCCTTTACCTTGGGTCAGTCTTGATATTCCCTTTAGATATTCCCCTAGAAATTCAGTTTGTTCTCCTGATATTGTTCACCGGAATTAGTTGCCTATTGACCTATGAATTTGTCATTAAAAGAGTGAAGTTTTTACGTCCATTTTTTGGGCTTACTTACTAGAAAAAAATTTAAATACATCGAGAATTACTCACTGAAATTCCGGCATTTCAAATGTTGGAATTTTTTTTGCTTCTTGGAAAATCCAGTCTTGTCCCCCTGATTACCTGCCGTTTAGATAATTATTGCCTGCCATTTGTGATTGTCCCCCTTTTGTCACCCAACGAAAGTTTCAAGTCGAGATAGGTATGAACATTTTGCATTTCAACTGGACTTGAACCAAAACACATTTATTTTGAAAAAAGCAAAGAGCCACGCAATCACGAGTAGTTTATTATCCGTTATTGCCTTTAGTCTATTTTTTCTTTTACTCTCCAATACAGTTCTTTCTCAGACCTATGATCTTCGATTAGTCAGAGTTTCAAACAATGGAAGTACTTTGGTGATGAAAGTTCAGGCATCCTTTTCAAGCGCCGAAAATTTGGGTTCCTCAAACCTAGTTTTTACTTACGACGGAGCTGAAGCGAATACTCCTGTTTTGGGTACGATTCACAATTTTAGCGGAGGAAGCTATTCTACAATGACGCTTACTTCTCCAGCGACTAACACAGTCTCTTTAAATATTGAATATACAGGTGCTGACGGTGGAGGAACAGCTGTTCCGACAGGAGGATCATTCATTGATGTAGCTGAGGTTAGTTTTACCATACCGAATGAAACGGGAACTGCGAATTTTCAATGGCAAGAGTCTACTACAACTAAAACTGTTGTTTATCAAGATGACAATAGTACTTTTCTTTCGTCAGGTACATTATCGAATAATAATTTATCACTGGATGCTACGGCTCCTACCTTGATCAATCAAGCCTTAGCACAAACCGACTTTAATGACTTACAGATTACCTATCAGAGTAATGAAACGGGCACGCTTTACTATGTGGTAACGACTAATTCTTCAACACCTACCCAGGCTCAGATCTTGGCAGGTAACGATCAGTCAGGTAATTCTAGCAACGTCGTATCGAGCGGAAATTCAGCAGTGACTGTTACCGGTTCAAACCAGACGATTGCATTGAATGGTCTGACGCTGTCCTCTACGACTTATCACTTGTTTATTTATGAAGAAGATGCAGCGGGCAATCAAAGTTCCGTTGTGACTAATAGTGCTGCGGTGGATGCTACGGCTCCTACCTTGACCAATCAGGCCTTAGCACAAACCGACTTTAATGACTTACAGATTACCTATCAGAGTAATGAAACAGGAACCTTATATTATGTGGTAACGACTAATTCTTCAACACCTACCCAGGCTCAGGTCTTGGCAGGTAACGATCAGTCAGGTAATTCTAGCAACGTCGTATCGAGCGGAAATTCAGCAGTGACTGTTACCGGTTCAAACCAGACGATTGCATTGAATGGTCTGACGCTGTCCTCTACGACTTATCACTTGTTTATTTATGAAGAAGATGCAGCGGGTAATCAAAGTTCCGTTGTGACTAATAGTGCTGCGGTGGATGCTACGGCTCCTAGTTTTGAGAATTCAACTCCCAATGCAGCATCAATTTCAACAACAACATTTACTTTAAACACTGATATTGACGAAGCAGGAACCATCTTTTATGTAGTGTTAGCGGATGGAGCCACGGCGCCAACTTCAACAGAAGTAGTCAATGGAACAGGAAACGGCGGAGCAGCTGCGGTAACTTCTGCCAACGTAAGTGTGACTACAGGAGGTTTTACCAATGCGTTTAGTGTGACAGGACTCACAGCTGGAACAGGTTATGATGTGTATGTAGTCGCAAGAGATCAAGTATCTAACCTACAGACATCACCAATATTAGTGAATGTCTCAACAAGTGTAGTACCATCTTTTTCTGTGAACGACCCAAGTGTGTCAGAAGGAGATGCAGGAAGCACAACCTTAACCTTTACGGTTACCTTAGATTCAGGAGCCCCAGCAGGAGGAGCGACTGTAGATTTTGCAACGAGCGATGGAACAGCAACTGCTGGTTCAGATTATACGTCAGCAACAGGAACGGTTAGTTTTTCAGTAGGTGAGACCAGCAAAACAATAGATGTAACCATCAGCGGAGATGAATTAGTTGAAGTTGATGAAACAATCACCATGACATTATCCAATCCAACAGGGACGAGTGTTGTAATTGGGGATGCCACAGGAACAGGAACGATTACCAATGAGGATAGCGCTACTGTTACGATTGCTAATGTAGCGGTGAATGAAAATGACGGTACGGCAACAATCACATTAACTTTAGACAATGCGGTAGATGGCGGATTTGATGTAGATGTAAGCACAGCGGACAATACAGCGACGACAGCAGACTCAGATTACGCTGCTGTTACTAGTGCAACAGAGACTTTTGCAGGAACAGCCAGTGAGACCGAAACCTTTACGATTACTTTAGGAGGCGATACGAAAGTAGAAGCAGATGAACTGGTAGATATTGCGATGAGCAACTTGGTCCCTACCACGGTAGATGCATCAGATATTGATATTACCGATGCCGCACAATTAACGATTACTAATGATGATAGTGCGAATGTTACGATAGCGAATGTAGCGGTGAATGAAAATGACGGTACGGCAACAATCACATTAACCTTAGACAATGCGGTAGATGGCGGATTTGATGTAGATGTATCTACAGCGGACAATACAGCTACGACAGCCGATGGAGATTATACAGCCGTAACATCAGCAACAGAGACTTTTGCAGGAACAGCCAGTGAGACCGAAACCTTTACAATTACTATTGGAGGTGACACGAAAGTAGAAGCAGATGAATTGGTAGACATTGCGATGAGCAACTTGGTCCCTACCACGGTAGATGCATCAGATATTGATATTACCGATGCCGCACAATTAACGCTTACCAATGACGATGCGGCAACGGTAACGATAGCGAATGTAGCGGTGAATGAGAACGATGGAACAGCTACCATTACACTCACCTTAGACAATGCGGTAGATGGCGGATTTGATGTAGATGTATCTACAGCGGACAATACAGCTACGACAGCCGATGGAGATTATACAGCCGTAACATCAGCAACAGAGACTTTTGCAGGAACAGCCAGTGAGACCGAAACCTTTACAATTACTATTGGAGGTGACACGAAAGTAGAAGCAGATGAATTGGTAGACATTGCGATGAGCAACTTGGTCCCTACCACGGTAGATGCAGGAGATATTGATATTACCGATGCCGCTCAATTAACGCTTACCAATGACGATGCGGCAACGGTAACGATAGCGAATGTAGCGGTGAATGAAAATGATGGTACGGCAACGATCACATTAACCTTAGACAATGCTGTAGATGGTGGATTTGATGTTGATGTAAGTACCGCCGATGGCACAGCGACCACAGCCGATGGAGATTATACAGCCGTAACATCAGCAACAGAGACTTTTGCAGGAACAGCAAGTGAAACCGAAACCTTTACAGTTACTTTAGGAGGCGATACGAAAGTAGAAGCCGATGAGTTCATCACTATTTCTATGAGTGGACTCTCACCAGCGACGGTAGCAGGAGGAGATATCGATATTACCGATGGAGCTACCTTAACCTTAACCAACGATGATAATGCTACGGTAACGATTGCTAATGTAAGTGGCAATGAAGATGATGGAGCTATTACAGTTACAGTTACTTTAGACAATGCCGTAGATGGCGGGTTTGATGTAGATGTAAGTACAGCAGATGGAACAGCAACTACAGCAGACTCAGATTATATAGCCGTAACGAATCAAACCTTAACCTTTGCAGGAACCGCAGGTGAGACCGAAACCTTTACGGTAACACCAACCGCTGACGTAAATTCAGAATCGAATGAGACTGTAAGTATCAGTATGAGTAATAAATCACCGGCGAGTGTAGCTTCGGCGAACATTGATATCACAGATGGAGCAACCGTAACCATTATCAATGATGATGATATCTCAGCAAGTATCAACGATCCAAGTATAGCGGAAGGAGATGCAGGAAGCACAACCTTAACCTTTACGGTGAGTTTAGATTCCCCAGCCCCATCAGGAGGAGCTACAGTAGACTATGCCACCAGCGATGGAACGGCATCTTCGGCAAGTGATTATACGTCAACAACAGGAACGGTTAGTTTTTCAGTAGGAGAGACTTCTAAGACAATAGATGTAACCATCAGCGGAGATGAATTAGTTGAAGTTGATGAAACAATCACCATGACATTATCCAATCCAACAGGGACGAGTGTTGTAATTGGGGATGCCACAGGAACAGGAACGATTACCAATGAGGATAGCGCT